>JAQBNK010000087.1 GCA_028288595.1 Chitinophagaceae bacterium | reverse complement strand
TGATCAGGGTGCTCGACGGCGTAACACTGCGCCAGATATCCACCATAAGAATGCCCGAGAACGATCCATTTCTTTATCCCGAGCTTCTTTCTTAAATTTTCAAGGTCCTCAATAGACTGCTGTATGGTATACCCAGTATCTCTTTTATATTCAGACAGGCCACAGCCTCGTTGTTCGTAATAAATAATTTTACAAAATTTAGCCGCATTTTCAAACCAGGGATGAAAGTAATGGCAGGTTGCGCCTGGCCCACCGTGTAGCAAAACCAATGGAATGCCTTTGCCTTCTGTTTGAACATAAAGGTTTACATCCCCAACACTGAGCATTTCACGTTTTAAGTCTTTACGTTCGTCGAGCCTGCATACTTGGGTAACTCAAGATATTGATATGCTGTATCCACTGGGGAGTTGAATACATTGAATAATCTATCAAATACAAATTGTGAGCGTAGTAAAGCAGGAAAACTTAATAAGATTGTTAGTATAGCTACCTTCATTTTGCTTTTATTAAATTTTAAAAAAATTGCATTCATTTTTTTGAGATTATAATAAAAAGCAATAATTGACAAATTGATGTGTTAGCATAGTATAACATGCACCTCAAATCCTTTGTACGGTGCACTGAAATGGAATGATTCCGCAGATAGTGTGAAAAATATTCGAAGGCAAAGGAATAACCTTTTATATATGATCTATTCCAGGAGTCGCATAATACACTCACTTGGACGCACTTTATATTTTTGGGGAAAAGTAGGGTGTAAATGACATCCCCTACTTCTTAGTTGTGGAACTTTAACGTTCCTGTTCATGAGAGAAGAAGTTCGCAGATAAATGCCCAACATAAATCCAAACAATGATGAAACTGCTAAAAGAGAGGAGTAAAGGAATAGCGGTTTGATAATAACCATGGCTCTTCAGTTAAAGCTTGCAGATTATACAATAGATAACTGCTTCAATCGACTAGATGGGGGATACGGGTATGTGTAAGTCTACTGACACCTCATTTTTTATAAGATCTCTTTCATGACTACCTATTCCTAGCGCTTCTCTGTCCAGTTTAAATGACCCTTCAAAAAAGCTCTTGTGATCTTTTTCGATAAAATTAAACGGTATGGTTATTTCCTTTTCGGTGCCTTTTATTTTCAAAATGCCTGAAAGCAAATAACTATCTTCTTTTTGCACAATCTTTTTGGAAGTAAATTCAATAAGCGGGAAGTTTTTTTCATCAAAATACTCTGCTGCCATCAGGTGATGATCCCTGCCGGGATCATCAGTCTTTAAAGAACTTACTTTCACAGTTATTTTGAATGATGCTTCACCCAGCCCGTTTTTATCAAAATTGATGTTCCCATTAATTGTTGCAAACCTTCCTTTTGTCGCCAAACCTTTGTCATTGAAGATTGTAAAATTAACCTGAGATTCATTTTCAATAATTTTCCACCCCACCATATAAAAACCGAAGGTGGTAACTGATATTAGCAGTACGATACAGAGCAGGAATTTTATTTTCATGGTATAATGATATATGTATTTACGGTGAAAATACTCCTATCCTTTTCTAATTGTTTGTCATTTGTTGCTTTTTTCAATTGCAGCGAAAGTTTATACTCAAAGTTGTACGAAAAAGAAAAATGTTTTAAGCGGCAGCTCATTACAATGGCTCTTTATTTTAGTAAAACAGATTTATAGCACCTGCAGATTTATTTTTCAAATAAAAGAGAGTCTGAACCAACTAAGGTTCCACCAGGAAAATACAGGTGAATTGCTGATGCCGAAGAGTCTATTAAATTCCAATCTTTGTTTAATTCATTTAAGGGCACAGTAAGGACAAAGTTTAACGATAAAACTGTTTTATCTCCAGGGACTCTAAACTGCCAGTTACCATCATATGTACCGCCAGGGAAGGAAGCAGTAACAGTTGCCGGAAATTTAAATTGAAAAGTATAACCATTTAAAATGAATGACCTGTCCTGCTTGTTTTTATAAAATCGGGTCGCTTTCCATATTCCTGACATTTGACCAGGATGAATTTCTATAGGAGGGGGTCTTTTAAGCACGCTGTTAACAGCACAGCAATAATGCTTACTACCACAAAGGTTTGTTTCATATTTTTCATTTACTCGGTGATTCACTCGCTGAATTGACTGGCTGAAATAACAGCTGATAAAAATATCTTATCGATAAGCGCTTTCTTCTCGTTGGTCGGTGTTCTCTGTCTTAGCCGCGTGAAAATCTTAAAATACTCACCCTCAATATTTTTGAATTGCAAATGAGCAATATCTTTTGGATTCATTCCATTTGCCAGGTAAGAAATAGCCAATAATATCTTGCTTTTTGTTCATTCTCATTTAATGTATCGGCATAAAAAATAAGAGATATGTTGCCTAGGTCAAGTGCCTTTTTTGTATTCATTGTTCGCGGTATACATGTATTTGCGTTTTCCAAAAGGATAAATCTCCTGCCTGATTATTTTTTCTGCAATCGATTCATTGAAAATTGCTCTTAAGCAGCGGAGATATATACTGATAGTTGTTTTTGATAAAATCGGTTATTCCATATCAAATGCGTCAACTGGTAAAGAGCCTCCAGGTCTGATACACCTGTCGGCTTATGTGAAGAAATGGTCGAAACCAATGCAACAAATAGTCTAATCTGGAGTGCATATGCGAGTTTTAAAAATAAAAAGGCAGTTGAAACTGCCTTTTTTTTAAGTTACTCCCCCTGATAGAGAATAATTACTTCACAAAAGAAACTTAAAACAAGAAGTACTTCATGTTCTTTCCTGCTAATATTATTCAATCAAATAAAAAAGCAGAAAGTGACATACCGGATCTGTTGTATGAAATAGTTCAATCACTTACGCAGTCAAGGTGACACTGAAGACGTGAGTTTAAATCTTATCAATAAAAAGTGAGTGCTTGAAATTTTGCAGACCTGGCTTTAGTTGCCGACATATATGTCAAATCCTGCCTATTTAGTTAGGCGTGCAGTATAATTCGAATCCTTTTTGTCTATTCGCCAAAACAAACAGCTTTATGAGAAAACTTCTAATGCTTTTTTTCCTGCTTACTACCGTTACGAGCATTTTTGCCCAGGGTAGAGTAGTAAGCGGCGCCGTTAGTGATGAAAAAGGAACACCGCTTCCAGGGGTTTCAATTAGGATTAAAGGTTCGCCAGGCGGGGCGTTAACATCAACCGATGGAACTTTTTCGTTGCGTGTGCCTGCAAATGCAAAGGTGCTCCAATTCACTTCGCTTAATATGGAACCCAAAGATGTTGCATTAAGCAACAACAGTAATACTTTATCTGTAACAATGACTTCAACGTCGGCCAGTCTGCAGGAAGTGGTGGTTATGGGATACCAGTCCGTCGCTAAAAAGGATGTAGTAGGCCCTGTTTCTACCATTGCCGGAAAGGAAGTCGCACAAAAACCTATCGCCTCGTTTACTCAGGAATTGCAGGGTAAGGCGCCAGGTGTACAAGTTACTGGTCAATCCGGAAGGCCCGGACAAAATGCATTTATCCGAATACGTGGTTCGGGTTCAATCAATGCCTCTAATGAACCTTTGATAATAATCGATGGATTACCAGTAGCCGCCGCCGCATTCAGTCTATTAAACCCTAATGATATTGAAACAATAACCATTTTGAAGGATGCTGCTTCGACGTCGGTATACGGAGCGCGCGGGGCCAACGGAGTAATTGTTATCACTACCAAAAGAGGAAAAGGTAAGCCAGAGCTCCGTTATTCATTCCAATACGGGCACTCAAAAAAATTGCCACTATATAACCTTACCTCAATGAATGCCCAGCAAAAATTACAGTATGAATACGAAGGGCAGTATACGAACGGCTTGCTTGATACAATGATCAACAACCGTAAAGCATCAGGTGCGTTCCCGGCAGGCGCTACGTTGTTTAATATTCCAGAAGCACAAAGACAGGATCTGTGGAATACTTTAATCAGCAGGAGTTCCAATTGGGAGGACCTGCTTTTCCAGAACGCAATTACCAAATCACATGAAATAGCATTGTCTGGCGCAGAAGGGAGAATCAGGTACTATTTTTCCCTGAACAGCACGGATTACCAGGGGATTTTGTATGCTTCAGATTTTAAACGAACCGGTGGCAGATTGAATGTGGAATACCAGGCAACTGACTGGTTCAAACTAGGTACCAACCTAGGGGTTTCCTTCTCAAAGGATAACCAGCTGCGTGAACCATTTAATACCCAAAACACCAACGCTGGCTTTTACCTGATTAATCCTTATGAGCAGGCGCGTTTGGCTAATGGCAATTATAACCCAACATTACAGGGCCTTAACCCGTTGGAGGGAACTGATTTCAATCCACAGCAGATTAAAAAATTAAGTTCGTTTAGTACAATTTTTGGAGAGGCGAAATTCCTTAAACATTTAACTGTGAAATCACAGCTTGGAATTAATTACAACACTTTTAACGAGGAATATTATTTGATGCCTGGTTCAAACCTGGCCAATATCCTCGGATATAACCAAAAACGTGTGCAGGCAAACCAGGATTATTTACTTGTTTACACCAATACAGCCAACTGGACACAAACTCTTGGCGGAAAACATACTTTTTCTTTGCTAGGTGGTATGGAATTTAATAAAGATAAAGTGTACAACATTCAATTGATTGCAAGAGGATTCCCGACGGCGTCAGTGAATACTCTTGATAATGCATCAACACCTAACACTACGAGTACATCAAGATCAGATTGGTCCCTTATTTCTTATTTTGCCAACGGCAGTTATGACTATAAGAAAAAGTATTTCATAACCCTCAGCGCACGCAGAGATGGTTCATCCAGGTTTGGTAAGGATGTCCAGTTCGCCAATTTTGGCGGTGTTGGTCTTGCATGGGATATTAAATCAGAGAATTTTATTAAGTGGGGAAGCTTAAGCTCACTCAGGGTCCGTGCTTCTTATGGTACCGCTGGAAATAATAATATCGGTAACTATGATGCACTCGGTACTTATGCACTGAATGCGCGCTATAACAACCAGGGAGCAGCAATTCCGGCGAGGTTACCTAACCCTGAACTAACTTGGGAAACCAACAAGAACTATGACTTTGGTTTAGACGCAGCTTTCTTTAATAACCGCCTGACCTTTAGAGCTGATTATTACAACAGGAAAACGCAGAATCTTTTATATCCTGTGAATGTATCTGCAACCACGGGTTTCACGAGCTATACTGGTAATATAGGTGGCCTAGTAAATAAAGGATACGAACTTTCAATTGGCGGTGATATCATCAGGAAAAAAGATTTTACCTGGAACGTGAGTGTCAATTACACCAATAACGATAATAAGATCACACAATTGTATAATGATAACCAGGTTGCTGCAAATACGGGAAGTATCGGCTGGTTAAAAGTAGGAGAAGCTATCAATACATTTAAGCTGGTGCAATATGCAGGAGTCGATCCTCAAACCGGCAAAGACCAGTACTACAAAAAAGATGGAACCATTACCACCACTTTCCCGTCAAGTGAAGCAGTATTATTAAGTGGTAAATCTCCTAACATTAAGTATTTCGGAAGCATCAATACAAGTATCAATTACAAGAATTTTGATCTTTCCGCACAATTCTATTACAGCGGCGGTAACTATATCATGAATTACATGTGGCAAGTCGGAGCATCAAATGGAGAGAGTATCAATATTCCGCAGTTCACTGAAGCGTTCAACTACTGGAAGAAACCAGGCGATGTAGTTCCTTATGCTAACCTCAATGATCCAACACAAAACCAAACTTTTGATGACACAAGATGGCTTCAGAAAGGCGACTACCTTTCACTTCGTGATGTAACACTGGGTTATAATTTAGAAGGAAGTATGTTGTCCCACCTGAAAATACTTAAAGGGCTGCGTCTTTATGTGCAAGGTACCAACTTGCTCATGTTCACGAAGTTCAAAGGGCAGCCTGAGGTAGGGCTCGCTAATGGAGAATCTGCTGTGCAACCCGGTGTGTATAATTTATACGCTTACCCGCAATTCAGATCAGTGACTTTTGGAATTGATGTAAAGTTTTAAAGTAAACCAGTAAATAACAATCATGAAAAAAAAGATAATATACTTATCATTTGCAGCCGCTTTGCTTTTAAACGGCTGTAAAAAATCGGAACTCGATCTTTTTCCCTATAACCAGGAAGAAACAGGCCAGGCTTTTAATACTCAATCTGATGTAACGCTGGCTGTAAACGGCATGTACCAGGGAATTACGGCTTCTGGTTCTTACTACAATGGTGCCTGGAACATTGTCCCGGATCTGCTCGCTGATAACCTGATCATTAACCAAGCCGGGCGCTTAAGTCAAAAACTGTATGGCGAATGGCGGTATACCGCATCTGCAACTTACCCATTGTTTAACGGCGGATACACAATCATACGCAGAGCAAACGCTATCCTGGAAAACATCGATAAATTTCCAGCAGGTGCTTTCCATGACAACGCGATGGGAGAGGCCCTGGCTGTGAGGGCTTTGGTTCATTTCGATATGTCAAGAGTCTACAGCAAGACTTATGCAAATGCTTCTGCAAGTGATCTGACAGTACCTTATGTTACCGTAACGGATCCAAGCATTAAGCCGAGTAACGAAACCGTAAAGGGGCTCTATGACAAGGTCATTGCTGATTTGACGCAGGCAGCCTCTCTCGTTGGAACCACTAACGGTGTTTACCGTTTTAATAAGAATTCTGTCAACGCCATTCTTTCAAGAGTGTACCTGTATAAAGCTGATTACGCTAATACCATAACTACCGCTACAGCGGCCCTCGGCGCAAGCCCAAATGTTGCAGACATTGCAACCTTCCCTAAAATCTGGACCGATGAAACCACTACAGGAGTGCTTTTTAAGATTGCCAATACCTCGCTTGATAATATTAACACTCAGGGGACTAATTATTATCAAATCGTAGGAGGACAAATCAAGTCCGAGTATGTTGTTGAATATAATTTCTTCCAGCAATTTGCGAGTAACGATGTACGTAAATCATCCTACATACAAACGAGCCCTTACAATGGTGTGAGTTATAACCATGTAATTAAATATGGCGGAAGACCAGGTGGTGCCGCAGGCGTTATTGATGCAAAAGTTATTCGGGCCGCGGAAGTTCTTTTAAACCGTGCGGAGGCTTATTACCGCTCAGGCCTTGAATCTTCTGCGCTTGCAGACCTGCAATTATTGAAAAGGAATAGGTACACGGGTTATGTAAACGAGGTGCTTGCAGGTCAGGCTTTATTAAACGAGATATTGAGACAAAGAAGACTCGAGCTCGCTTTCGAAGGTGACCGTTTTTTTGATCTTAAAAGATTGGGATTGCCGGTAGTTCGTGACCAGACTCACGGTGAGAAAGCCGACGGTTCAGGAACACCTTACGTTTTTGGTACTTTGGCTGCCAGCGATTTCCGTTTTCAATTGCCTTTACCCCAGGCTGAAATAACATTTAATGATAACCTGAAACAAAATCCTGGTTATTGATTGCAATTAATACTCTTTAATAAATATAGCCCCGGACCCCGGGGCTATATTTATTAAAATATTTTTGTTGTAGAAATCCTTTTATACTGGTTGGCTGCAGACTTGAAAATAAAAGGAACATGCTAATACAAATTAGAGCCGGAGCAAATGCGTTAATAAAAAAAATTTCTTAATACGCTTTCTAAAAAAGTTGTTCCAGATAGTTCTTTTAACTAATGAAAAAATAAATCAAGGTTGCGGAGGGGGTATTATTACCACCATCCAGGACAAATTTTCCTCTTGCCATCACAAATCAACAAGATGCATCTCCTCTGCACTTTGGGCGGTTATTAAGGCATTGCTTTATTTAGATACTCTGCCCGCGCACAAAAAAAATCTGAAAAAAACTTCGTTAATGTTTTATCTCTTAATTAACGGCTATTAATGTTTCAGGGAAATAGAATTTTTGAAGGGTTTTTTATTACTGTAGTTTCAAAAGATTGATGAACGGTTTTTTACGAGGTCGAAAAATGTTTTTCTTCATATTCAATTTCCAGGTTTGAGCTATCCTGTTTTTTTATTGCACAAGAGAACAATATCTTCTTATAGCCAAGGATTTAAAAGCTAAAACTATTATTACATGAATAATTTTATGAAGGGACTATGTGGAGGTATCTTTCTATTATCCACTTTGACCAGCACGCCGTTCTTTGGCGCAGGATAAGCAGGGAAAACTTTCAGGGACACTAACAGACAGTTCACTCAAACCGCTTGCTTATGCAACGGTCAGTCTTTACAAGACTGGGCAGTTGGCAACAGCAGTTAAAACAACTTACACCAATCTCAAAGGAAGTTTTCGTTTAACAGCTGACACCGGAAAATACCAGCTGACAATTTCGCATACAGTGTTTGGCGATGCAACTACACCTGTATTGATAAAGAGCGGCGATAACGAAGTAACAGGACTGATGCTTACGGCGTCGGTCCACTTACTGCAGAATATTACGGTCACATCCAAAAAGCCACTGGTAGAACAAGGTGATGATAAACTCACCTATAACGTGGAGAACGATCCCGCAGCAAAATCTGAATCAGCTTCCGATATCTTACGCAAAACACCGCTTGTAACAGTTGATGGTGATGGTAATGTGCAGGTCAATGGCCAGAGCAATTTTAAAATACTGCTTAACGGCAGGGAGACGTCGATGTTTGCCATGAATACAAAAGATGCACTGAAGAATTTCCCCGGTGCGGTAATCAGTAAAATCGAGGTGATTACTGCGCCCTCTGCTAAATATGACGCAGAGGGTGTTGGTGGTCTTATCAATATCATCACGAAAAAAAAAGTGATTGGCTACAACGGCTACCTCAGTTCTTATTTTAGTTCCCTTGGTAATTACGGTGAGAGCATGACTCTGAATGTAAAGGCGGGAAAGTTCGGACTTACCGGGTATGCAGGAGCCAGTGGGTCTGCAGGAAATATTGCCGGCAGGAGCATGAGTGAAACAACACCATATGTGGCCACCGTTTTTACAAAAAGGACGCTGAATGGTGAACGTTTAAACAACAACTTTGGTGGTTACGGAAACCTCGAAGTGAGCTACGAGATCGATAGCTTCAACACGATCAGTCTTTATGGAAGCACAGGCAGTTACCACTTTAAAAGTTTGCTCAATCAAACTATCACAACGGAACGCGGGTCTCAGCCTACCGAAACAAGTTTATTTAACTTCGAGAATAGGTCAGAAAATCCGAACTCGACAATCGGATCTGATTTCATTCGCAAATACCGGAACCCTGATAAAGAACTGGACTTCCGCTTTAACGGACAGTTTAGTAAAAACAATGGATTCAATAACAGCTTCCAGGACAACCCCGGGCAAGACCGCTATGTATCCAACACCAGTAAATCGCAAAACCACGAATATACTTTCCAGGTTGATTATGCACAGCCTTTAAAAGTCAAACAAAAACTCGAAACCGGCGTCAAAGCGATCATGAGAAGTGCATCCTCCAATTTCCAGAGCCTGCTAAAATATAACAGCACCGACAGTTATAAAGCTAACCCGGCAAATACAGACTTATTTAATTACCACCAGGAAGTATACAGTGTTTACGCGTCCTATAATACAATGCTTGCTAAAAAATACAGCACACGGCTTGGCCTTAGGGCGGAGCACACCGATATTTCAGGCAATTTTTTATCTTCTAAAACACTCGTTGAACAACACTACACTAACCTCGTTCCTAACGTGCTTGTTACCAGAAGATTTTCAGGAAGCTATACCCTCACGGCATCTTATAACCTGCGTTTACAGCGGCCTTACATTACAAACCTTAATCCATTTGTCAATAATAACGATTCGCTTAATATCAGTTATGGCAACCCGAATCTTGGTCCACAGATATTGCATGCCGTCTCGATCCAGAACCGGTTTACGAAAGGCAAATTATTTGCAGCTGTGACACTGAATGGCAGCTATACCAACAGTATGATCGTGCAGTTTGCATCGTTCAATAAATCTACCGGTGTAACCAGTTATACCAGCGCCAACATTGGCAAGGAAACACAGCTGGGACTATCTACTAACCTGAATACACCACTAAATGATAAAATAAATGTGGGACTCAATGCGCTAGTGCGTTATAACCATATTGAAAATACGCAGAATGTGCTGCAGCAAAAAGAAGGCTTGTCGGGTTCTGCTTCCGCCAACTTTTATTATAAAATAATTGGGCAGTTTACCATCAGCGGAAGCGGTGGAATATCAAGGAGCCCTTATGCTTTAATCAACACGAGTTCAACCCTTGGATTCTACCAGGTAAACTTTGGCTACAAGTTCATGCATGAAAAACTTTCGGTGACCATGAATGTCAATAATTTTCATTCCCGCTACATCGATTTCAGAAGCGTTACCGAGGACCCTAACTTTAGAATTGTATCCGATAATTTCAATGCCTACCGCGTGATTTATTTTGGAGCCACTTATAATTTCGGGAAACTAAAAGAGAACGTATCTAAGAAGAAAGGTGTAACCAATGATGACCTGGTGCAATAAAATGTACTTTCCAATTTTCATTACATGAAGGTTTAGTATTGACCCCCCCGCTAATTCCGGATTCTTTATTACAGGACTTGCCTGCAAAAAATGTCCTGTTAAATAGTTCCAGCAAAAATCGATCAAATCCCTGGAATAATGAGAACTCACTGGGCATAATCATGCAAATGGTGTACGAGTTCTCTACTGGGATAGCCGCTAAAAGTTTTGTGCAAGAAAGGATAAATTTAAAAAACTCCAGTAAAAAATTTTTAAAATAAGTAGATATTCGATAAGCTTTCCTGTTACGGAAAATGAAGTTTCCTTTTTTTTAAATATACTGGAAAGGGCCGTTGCTTATTCCATCATTAGACGAATATGAACAACTTAAGTGATATACCTAATTTTTCTAAACAAGACAAAAAATGAGACTTAGATTTTATTATAATTAAATATAGCAATCTGGCTATTTCTATGTCAAATGCTGCTTTTTTTCTCTCGTAAATAAATTTTCCCCCCTCTTTTCGATTACTGATGGTAATTTGTTCAGTGGGTAGATTTTCCATGAATGTTTTGGATCTGTGGCGATTCCATGTAAAGCTCCATCATTTGTGAATGAATGTACAGACAAATGATTTAACCAGACCCTGACACAGGCCAATGATAGTGTTGTACGATTAGGTATTGCAGAGGGCAAATATCATCGGTATAAACCTGAAAATGATGAAAACTCTGAATAGAAACTAAAGTGGTCCCGTAATTACAAGTCCGGCTATACTAACTAATCTAAACTTTACTTTTGCATCCACTTCTTTATAATCCCGTCTATAATGCTCTCCTCACTGGAGATAGCCATCTAGACCTCGGCAACCAAAAAGTAAAATATTTTGATGAAGCCGTTTCGCCTTTCGTTGGCTTTGAAGATAAAAACACAAATGGTTTTGATGAACTACATAAACTATTTCCTCCGAACCGTGCCATCTTATATGCAACCCCCATTTCCATAGAAACTCCCCGAGGCTGGAAACTTCTGCATGAAATGAATGCCTCGCAATTTGTTTTTGAAGGCAGCATTGATTTTTTTGAAGCTTCATTTCCATTGATGATGTTGAAACCGGAACATGCACAGCAAATGGTGCAACTAGCAGAGCTCACTAAGCCTGGCCCATTTAATTTACGCACAATCGAATTCGGAAATTATTATGGTGTATTCGATAATGACCAGTTAGTCGCCATGACAGGTCAGCGTCTTCATGTTTCAAATTATACAGAAGTAAGTGCTGTATGTACACATCCCGATTATCTCGGTCGCGGTTATGCCGCAGCTCTGATAAGACACCAGTTAAATATTATTGTTAATCATTCACAAATTCCCTTCCTCCACGTACGCAAAGACCATGAATCCGCAATAGGTCTCTACAAAAAACTAGGCTTCACCGTCTGCCGCCCAATGAATTTTTATTTCATGAAACGACTAGATTAGTCGCAATTCATAATTTGGGGTTGTCAAATTGCTATCGTTCGTTTTCCAATTACAGTGTTAAATTGGGCAAGAGAAATATAATTGTAAACTATGAACTACCCGGGGAAACAATATTTGCAATTCCGCGTCTTGTCTCTGATTTTCCATACACGATTTTTTGCAGACCAAAAGCATGCGGTTCCTTTTTTAACACAAGGGGGTGTACGCCTGCTGGTATCAAGCTATATTTTCTTCAATGGCTTGCCTTTGCTTTCAGACTGATTGCGACCGATGTCGTGCGTGTTAATCCGTGAACCATCTTTTTTGATGGTGTGCTTACTATATGGATGTGAGGATGACCTGCGTCTATATGTTTATAAATGAGGTAAGGCTAAGTGGCGAATCTATCCCACTCATGTAATCAGAAGCTATTTTTTTAGTTTAATTCGAGAGCGCCATTTTATGCTTTGCCCTTCATGAATCACGCTATGTTGTGCATTTGAAAGACATTTCAAAAGAAGCCACCAAAAATCATTTATGGAGTTGCATGATTGATGTTTAATTGTTATAGAGAGTTGTTGTGTAGGCTGCTCATCCTGCTTAACTTTGCGCGTGTTTATTATATACACATGTTGAATCTGCTACATAATTTTATAAATATTTATTCATGACACGATATGAACAAGCATTGGTTGACCGAAATGTATCTGGTCGCATCCAAGATTTAGATAGCACTATAAGTAAAAGAAAAAGAACAATGGAAGCAGCTGACCTAATATGGATGGAACATGAAACGGCATTCAATCAAAAAGATAAAAATGGTATTCAAAGATTATTATGGGCTTTAAGAATTGTAATAAAGAATTATGAAAAGCATTTGCGACCGCATGAATTACTTCAATTGGAAGAGTTAATAAAGATTGTAATAGAGATTGAAGGTTTATAGTGTGCATCTGTATTCGCATTCAAGTCATACCACACTTTGATACCTCAATATTGTTGAGAATTAATCTTCCCCGCATCTTCTATGATCTTCACTACTTCCTTTTTAATAAGGCTTTTAATGTCGTATTTAATCTGGAAATAGTTATCACTAATCTCATGTGACTCTATAGTATAAATTTCAGGGAGTGGCTTGAAAGTTTGCATTTCCTTATAATACTTTCCGAATCATTGATAACCTCGGCATGGAAGGGTGTGCGTTTTAGCGAAATTACTGTTCAAAACCGAACACTTATATTGTGGGGTTAAACACATATTATTTTCATTATCAATTTATTATGTTGTTGGCACAGCGTTGAGTTATTATAAACAATAAACTCAAAGGTTATGAAAACTTTACTCTCTCTTATTGCAATCATATTTTGTACAGGATTCAGTTTTCACAGTTCTGGCAAACTCACCAACAAAAAGGATTTTGTAAACCTGTCAATAATGCCAGCGAGTAATTATAAGTTTGAAGTCTACAAATCAGTAAAAGCGGAAGTAAGCGTCGAGCTTATTCAAAATAATAAAAGGAGATATAATGTAATCTGGAAAAAACAACTTGGTGAATACGCGCTTTACAATACCTCTGAGAAAAAAAATGAGCAAAACTTATCGCTTAAGGGAATAAATACCGAAGACGCCTATTTAGTTTATACAATTCTTTATATTGATGGACGATCAGGTTCAACATTCAAAAAGCAGATTGCAGCTAATTTGAGTGATGATGGTTTGTTTACACTTCCTCTTTAAATCATGACAGCAACGTGACTTGTCAAATCCTGCTTATTCATAAGGATTTTATTTCTCCCTGAAGTTTGAGTGTATTTTGCCGTTTTTTAGGCTTAAAAGTTTTCAGCAGCTTGGTTTTCTCATGCTCTCTCGCAACAAGGATATGGTATAACTGAAATTAAATTTTTCACCTCATATGAAATCAACATCATCCCATTTGAAGCAACTGGTAGATGAATTAAACAATCTCATAAAAGACTTCCGATATGAGGAGGCGTTAGATAAATTTTATGACGAAAATGTAGTGTCATGTGAAAATGATAAGCCTCCCATTGTTGGACTTGCAGCTTATAAAGAAAGAGCAAAAATATTTCTGCCGGAAGTCAGCAATTATTCCGCACAACTGCTGAATGTAATAGTTAGTGATGATATATCCGCAACTGAATGGCATTACAAGTTTGACAATACATTGACTGGCCCATGGGATTGCAGCCAGATTTCAGTGCAGCGCTGGAAAAACGGGAAGATCGTACATGAAAGGCATAACTATAAAACTATGGTTTCGGGTTGATTCAGAAAAATAAGGGCTCTTTGATTTCTATACTTCCGGTTCCGGTCTTCTTCCGGTATGTTCAAAACAGGAAAGTAGGTTTGATTTTAACTATACCAGTTACCATTTAAAACCGGACAACAATCTTAAGTTTTGTTCCTGGCTAGAATAATACAAGTAATTTTTTAAGGAGAACATTCGCGCAAATCATTTTAGACTCACAATACAAAACTTTGGGTGCTGAATGGAATTCTTCAAGAATGCAATTGGCCTCCTAACGAATAAGAATTTACTTTTTACTTGTTTCTCATGGCATCCCCTTACAGACCAACGGGGGACTGACATGGGAAAACTTGCCTCATAGCACAATAAAACTTTTTTAATTCTTTGGCTTGCTACTTTATCCAGCAATAGTTTTCTCGTGATCCTCCAGGAGCTTTGTTACTTCTTTTTTAATAAGGGCTTTAATATCGAACTTAATCTGGAAATAGTTATCACTGATCTCATGTGATTCGATGACATATACTTCAGGAATCGGCTTGAAAGTTTTCATTTCCTCATTCATAGCTTTCGAGTCCTTGATCACCTCGCCATGGAACATTTTCAGCTTGATTTTTTCATCGGGATCATCAGCTACCAGGCCAACGAATTCTCCTGAAGAAAGACTTGCAATTTTAGATGCAGGGATTGCATTGTCCAAATGTTTTGAATAGCTGTAAGAAGTATCTGAACTGCTTACTGACATATTCTGCCTGTCCTGCATGATCTTACCAAATCTTTCTGAAAGAGACTTGGCTGTATCTCCTGTAACCTGCCCGCTGATAATATTCCCGCATATATTAGTGATGACATCGGCCTGCTCTTTTCCATAATCTTTTCTTAGCTGGCTAAAGTCCTGCATGGCAAGTGTTGTGGCTACTTTGTTGCTCCTGGCTGTTGCAATTAATGAATCCATGTTGTTAAAAAAGATAGTGGGAAACTCATCGAATACGAGTGAACATTTTTGCCTGCCCTTCTTGTTAACGATCTTGATTAACCTCGCTACATACAATGACAATACGGCTCCATAAATACTGAGCTTTTCCGGGTTGTTTCCTACGCATATGACTTTCGGGTTGTAAGGGTCATTGATGTCAAGTGTAAAATCATTTCCGGAAAGCACCCAGTAAAGTTGTGGTGAAGCGAGCCTTGCCATTGCAATTTTTGCACTGGCTACCTGTCCCTCTAATTGTTCCATCGCATCATTCTGGTAAGCAGTAATAAAAGGATTAACCAGCACTTCAATTTCCGGCTGTGTATTCAGCACCGGAAGGAGTTCATCGTAATCAGTCTGCATCAGTTCAATTGCATGTGGCAATGTGCAAAAACGGCCATCTTCATATTTGCGTAAAAACCAAAAAATGGCAGTTAGAAAATTAATAGGAGACTCAACAAAAAAATCACCCTGCTTTTTGATCCAGTCACGGTTCAGTCCCAGCAATACTGAACGTGCTGATTCCATCGCGTCTGTAATGTCGTGCATTGATTCAGGATCCAGCGGGTTGCAACGATGGGAAGAATTGAGGTTGTCAAAATTGATGGAGTAAAACGAGGGCATTGCTTTGTAATTGCCCTTGTATTTTTCGAGCCAGTTATAAGCGGCTTTAGAAAGGTCATCGTATTTGAAATCGTAGATGAACATGCCAAAGCTTTTTTCAATCTGCTGGCGAATCAAAGGAAGTATAATAAACCATGACTTACCGGCACCGGGGCTGCCTGTAACTAACAGGCCGCGGAACGGATTGATTAAATTGATAAAACTATCCCGCAACTTTCCTTTCAACCGGTAGCGGGCTTTAAAGTAGAACGAAAACTCGTTACTCAATAAACGTTCTTCCTGGGGGAAGGTTTCGTTGTCCTCGTTAAATATGTCATCGGATAACTTCATTTTAAGATACCTGCTGAGTTTAATTCCTTCACTAAGAATGACTAGAAATGTAGCAGAAGTAAGCAGCATGTAAATAATAGCAATTGTTTTTACTTCATTAGTCGTCGTTAGGATAACAGCCGTGAAAAAAAATAATACTATTCCACTAGCGATTTTTATGCAAGCTTTTTTGAGATCAATGCTTACCTCTTTTTTTCCTTTTGCCCCTATGAGCGAAATGCCCAGGAACAGCAAACACAGTAATTTCGAGTAATTGATGTTTTTGAATAGTCCAGTGTGACTCAAATTGAGAAGAAGCCTATTTGAAATTTGTGATACAATTCCCCACTCTTTAAAGGCACCATAGCAGTAATAATAAAAGTGAAGCAATAAGAGGCTAATACTTAACAGTCTTGTCATATCAACGATCTTCCTTAAGTCTTGTTCATTTTCACCTGTTGACATTGTTGTAAGTTTCTGTGATTAAAGATTTTTTTTCTTTCTTTTCTGTTTCTTTTTTAAATGGTAGGGAGTGTTTGAATAATTCATCTCGGGTCTTAGCATTTGTTCTGCCAAGCTATGTTCTACCCTCTGATAATCTTGCCGATGGCCCGTTTTATTGCTTTCTGAAACAGATGGAACCGGGAGTGTTTGAGTAAAACTTTTTTGAATGCCGGTGATGCAGTAACCTTTCCCTATCTCGGAGCCGTTAAATACACATTTATTTTTCAGATCAATAAATGTGATACCATAAATTCTGCCTTCATCATTTTGTCTCAACAATGTTTGAATTTGTAAAGCGGATAATGTTCCAATTAAATCCGTTAGGCTACCTGGCTTAGATAGCAAGCATTTGTCTATTAATTTTTGCAATGCTAGTTTCATGGGTTCACGACTGGATTTATTCAGTGCAAACCGGCCTTCCAAAAAAGATAAAGTTGGCTTACCCGGGAGGGAACTTGCCTTAATGGGAACACCGATCTTTTTTCCTTCCTTATCCAGGACGCAGTAAACAAGACCTTGCTTGCTATAGATAAAACCAGATTCCTCGCCGCGATCAGCAATGACGGAAAACAATTGCAGGACAGCGTTGTATTGTGCAAGCGAAGAATAATTATAACCGCCAGCCACTTGTGAAACGATGTTTGCGATACCATGTCTTGTTTCCGACTTTCCATATTCTAATCTTGAAAGCGGGAAAGGAACCAACGTTTTATAGGTCCTTTGTTGAAGTTTGTTTGCGGGAACGAGTGCATATTTATTTTCGATGTCCTTTCTTGCTTTTTCTGACTGGTTACGACCGATGTTGTGGGTATTGATCCTTGAGCCATCGTCTTTTATAGTTGTACTCACAATATGGATATGAGGATGGCCCGCGTCCAGGTGTTTGTAAATAAGGTAAGGTTGTTCAGCAAAACCAATTTGCGACATATATTCTGAAGCGATCTGTTTGAGCTTGTCATTTTCATAGTTTTCTGACGGGTCAAAGTTCAGCGAGATGTGAATCGTTTTAGTGGCTGCTCTTTCGTTTAGTGCATTCCGGTTTTCGAACCATGAAAGTTTGTGATAAAAATTCATATAGTCGAGGGGTAAAAGAAAATTCGCTTCACCGATGCATTGTGCATGACCCTTCTGAACTTTTTGTTCATTATAATTCAACGCCGTTTGTATTGAAGCCGGCATCGTTATTCTTGCAACCATGATTCTGATATTTGGTGGATAGTAATGACTATTCGATTTGTGTTCTCCTGTATTTGTTTGCGCAGGATGTCATATTGCTCACACCAGTTTCTGAATTCGGGTATCCTGTCCAGTGTGTGAAGTTTGTGAACTGCCTGATTCAAATTATTGCCTATCGCATTCAGCTCTTTCTTTAGCGCAATAATTTCTTTTACTATCAAATCAATTGACTCGTTACGGTGTAACACCGTCACCGGCTGATTTAGTGCCAGCTTTCGCACGTAGTTGCTATTGGTTTTTGATGTTGTCTTTTTGCGATTTCTTTCAAGTTCCCGGAATTCATTTTTGTTCATCCGCAGCGTCATGATTTTGTCTCTTACTGCACATTTCTCTTTCTTCATTTTCGATCTCTTTTAATCAACTCCGAACGAGTTCCGAGTGAGGGGCCGATGAAACCAAACGTATTACGTTTGTACATCTTGCCGATTGCCGCTAAGGCTACTTCCATGGAAATTATCGCCCGCTCTTAAAACGCAGGTTTTGATTCATTCGTAAAATTAATAGCTGGACAAAACAGGAGTGTGAACTGCATGTATTATGGGCAGATAAATCAGGGCGAGAATTGACCATAAAATGTATGGAGTAAGTCCAACTCTATTACAATATTTTTAATTTGCGTAGGCATTGAAAACTTTTTAAACAATCAAGCCGCAAGCTGGTATTTCAGTGATGTCCCAATTTCGCAAAGTTTGGAAGAGAAACTTATAGTTTTATTCAAAAAAATCACCGCGTAATGAATGATTTACCTATTCTTTTGTTTCAACAAGGATTTTAGTTGATTGGGACCTTTGTTCCCGCACCACTTGTTTTTTTAAAAAATGAGCCTATTGAGATTAAATCATCGCTCAAATCCATCAAAGATGCGTCAATCTTTCCACCCGATTCCCCGTTACCTCGTTGATCGAAAATATAAACTGAGTACCCATAGCCTCCCAGCAGGTAAGCATAATAACGAAACCCAATTTTTTCTTGTTGGATCCTGAGCTCCGTGAGCGATTACAATAATAGAATTGTTCTTACTTTTTACTGGACTAAACAAGGTTCCTTTAAGTTCAATACCCCGGGATGAAATATTTAAGTTTTTCTTTTCAAATAAAACCGGTGGTTCCGTCATCTTTTTACATGCAGTTTTACTGCGACAGGTTTCCAATTTTTGTTTTCGCCTGTAATTTCCATGTTTGATGAATTCATTATGCAATTAAACTGGCCGGCAAATAACCTGATTGTAAGAGCTGAATCGGTTCGTGAGATAAATTGAAGAGGTTCTTCAAATAGACCTAAGTCGGGGAGATTATATGTTCCCAACAAGCTGTCCTTTTCATACGACAAATTCATTTCCAATATCTGTACTGCGCCATCCCTGGAAATTGCGCCTCTCCAATAACCCGTCATATCAGGCGTTGTATTGCCACGAGTACTGACAATAATTAATACGAAAATGAGTAAAAGCCCGTAAACCGAGACATTCTTAAACCTAAGTTTTCTCCTAGCGTAACTCCAAACCTCGGCTGAAGGACCGGCATAAAGCTTCGGTGCTGAAAAGAAAAGAGAATTAAAGAAGGTAAATGACAGGTTTTTTTAACCTGAATAATACTTATGTAAAATACAAAATTTAAAAACACAGTTATACTGGTTGTCGTTATGCTTTTAGCTGTCAGCACTTTCGCCAAGATGGTAATGCAGGTATCCTCGATGCACAGCACAGTTTTTTAATCAAAACGGATACTTTGCTGAAAACTACTTATAACCGGTTTGTAATAATTATGTCAAATGCTGCTTTTTTTTAAAAGCAGAAAATTTTTATTTAGTCTTTTATTGAATTCTTGCTCTTAATAATAAGAATCATTTTAACTAAACGGTTTTCTACAAAATCGAGTGGTAGGTTTTTATTGAATATAGATTTCCAAAATTATTCCTCCTGACTAGCGGTCCTGTAGAATGCTAATTGATTATTATTTTAAACAACCAGAAAATGAAAAACACATTATTCGATGAAGGCGCAATAGTTTTTATAGCGTTACTCTGTTTACCAACTATTAGTTTTCCCCAGACTCAAAACATTCATAATAGCCATAGTCTAAACGGAAAATTTACTTTAAAAGGGGTGATGACTAACTTAATAGAACCGGTTGAAACGATATACCTTTCTTACAATGAGCATGGGAAAGTAATTAAGGATAGCGCAAAGGTAAAAGATGGAAACTATTTTTTTTCAGGTTTTTTATCTGAGCCTGCTGAAGCAACTATTGAAGCCTGTTCTGCAAAAAACAATAACCGCTCAAGTTTCTACTTTTTTTTAGATGCTGGCAATATTACAATTGCTTCCATAAGCAGGTTTGATAATTACATTGTAAAAGGTTCCAGGGCAGAAGTTGAATCCCAAAAGCTAAATCAACTATTGCGTCCAGTTCAAGATGAATTAAAGGCGACACTACAAAAATATTCTCAAGCATCAAAAAACAAGGAAGATACCCTGGTAAAAGTGTACCAGCAACGCCTTGCTGAATTGTCAACACAAACGATACAGATCAGTGGTGAATTCGTTAGAAAGAATCCCCGCTCCCGGCTAGCGGTCAACTCCCTTGAGCTCTTTTCCCGGATAGAACTCTCAAAAAATATTAGTAAAGTTGAAGAAATTTATTCGTCTCTTCCCGTTGCTTCTAAAAACACATATACTGGCCATTTTATTTTGGATCGTATTAAAGATGAAAGAAAAACCCGCATAGGAGAGAAGCTGCCGCCTTATACATTAAAAGATACGGCGGGAAATTTCATTCGTCTTTCATCTTATAAAGGACAATATTTACTTTTTGATTTTTGGGCAAGTTGGTGTAAACCATGCAGAGCAGAAAACCCAAATCTAACTAACATGTACAAAAAGTACAAGGAAAAAGGATTTTTAATAATAGGAATAAGTCTTGATGAGCCAGCCGACAAGCAGAAATGGTTAGCAGCCATTTCTGATGATAGATTAGTTTGGCCTCAACTGAGCGAATATTCAAATACAAATAAGAAAGTGTCAAAGGAATTAGGGGTACGCGCTATACCTTTTAATTTGCTTGTTAATAAGGAAGGGAAAATAATTGCAAAAAACCTGCGTGGTAAAAATCTCGAAGAAGTGCTTAAATCATATATGGAATGATGACCTGGTATAGTTAAAAGACTATCAAGTCTAGTTGCTTCAATGATTGTTTTAAGAAATCTGCTGCCCGTTTACTAATAATTACGTAGTTGTACGGGGCTGAACGATATTGGTTGTAAATAGAGTCATAATAAGGATTTAATTAAATAGTATTAGTGAAATTTGTGATTGCTTATTTTTAATTTTTACATCGAGTACAGCTTAAGTTGAAATCTTAAATCATAATTCACTCATTGATAATATAACAGTAGGGTCTTTAGTTGTCAACAGATCAATTATAGCCTGCATTTTATTACTTGATTTTTCATAGTACGCCTTACTTATCCGGTAACCAATGTAATATCCAAGATCACCCGGCCAGGTGGAAGTTCCTTTTCCATTATAAAACCACCGGTTAATAGGGTTGCTGCTTAGGTCCTTTTTAAACTCTAAGCTGATCATATTCCAGTTTTGTTCACCAAAATATTTTAGATTATCATAGGTGGTCTTTCCGACAAGTAACTCACAAATGAAATCAGCTGATCCCTCTTTGATAGCAAGCTTTAATAATGAATTGCTTTCAGGACCGTAATCCTGTTGGAAATGTACGAGCTCATGAACGACAATAGGCACTATATTTTCAGTCGATTTCATTTGATATTTTCCAGATGAATCTTTTATAAACTGTCGTTCTATTCCTAGTAGTAAACCTTCATTCGCCACAGTACCTCCTGTATTATTGATTCCAACTACAAAATATACTTTTGGAAAAACAGTAGCGTTAAATATAGATTTCATTTTCATCATAGCGCTTGTAATCGCTGGTTTCATCGATTGAATTGAAGCAAGATTTGAGCCAAGCATATTGTATAAATCAGGGTTTTCTTCAATTGCTATAGCAAGGTTGGATGGATCAAATATTCTGATGGTATAAAACGCTTTAAGTCCATTGCTCCCAGGTAAGATATAATTCATGAATAGCGATTTCCTAAATCCAGGTTCGTTCACTTTTTTAGCTGCGATCGAAAAATTAATAACATCTGAACTGATTACATCAAAGTTTTTGAGGGATGATAACTTGTCCCGGTTTATAGCCAGTTGTTGGATTATTTTTCCCCATTTGGGGTCAGCTTGTAAGGGATGGAAAGCTTCTTCATTTATTAATTGCTTAAAATCAGTGTAGCCAAGGTTCATAGCTCTCTCTAGTCTAGCCAGTGCCTTGGTATATTGTTTGTCTTTTACCAGAGTTATTGCGTACTGATAATAAACAGAAGGAGTTTCTAAAAATAGAAAATTCGTATAATAATCCATTTCAGCAAAATGATAGGAAGGTCTGCTTTGTGCGAGCGTGCGGTTATTTAAATAATTTGAAATCAATATTACTAAGCAGATGATAAAAGTTCTCTTGAGCATAAAAACTATTTATTCAAAATTATTTTTTTTATACTTAACCATATAATGGCTAAATGTCAAATGCTGCTTTTTTTTGTTATAGCTATCCGATTCGATAGATAGATGGGAAATATTAATGAAAGAAAAGCTTTGTTTTTTATTGGGTTGCCCAATGCAATCTTGAGATAGTTAGTAAACATGAACGAAATTGTTTCATATGAATAGGAATAAAATAATGCCTCTATACAGCTGACTGAAATACAATCGTTCACAAAGACTTGGATATGCTATCACGCAAGTACCAGCGCAAAAAGTGTAAGCAGATTAACAGTAAAGCCTAAAAGATTCAGAAACAAAAAAGTTCTGATGATCGCTACCGGCACTGCAATAGAGGTTCCGCTACATGTTTTTAATAGCCGCATCAAGGCTTTGTTTTTGTTGAGCGTTTATAGCAAACGGTTGGGCTTCGTTATAGAATTTTATCGCTGATTCTTTATTTCCTAAAGCAGCATTAATTTTTCCAAGGTAATATAGAACCGTAAAACTGTGATCAAACCTGGCATAAGCTGTTTCAAACAGAAGCTTCGCCCTGGGATAGTCATTTGCAAAAAAAGTAATGATACCGCTTTTTGTCATTTCATTAAATGATGCTGTACGAAGTGCAGCAGTAAGAACACTGTCTGCTGATATTACGTTATTCGTTTTACGCAGAATATCTGATTTGAGTTTTAGAACACTAAAATTATTGTCTGCGTTTGCAGCACGGCTTACATAAGCAAGTGCCCGGTCTAACCTGTAGTTATTGAAATAAAGATATGATGCGGCTGAATACCAGTACTCCCATGCAAATCCCTTGGAACTTCTGCCCTCGGCATCAATTTTATTTACAACGTTCTTTCTTGTATCCGTATGAAGTTTGACTGGTACAGATAAATTTTCCCATACCAGCTTCATTGTTGCCGACGAGTCAGTCAAATCAGCAAATTCATAAGCTAAAAATTCCCTTTTTTCCTGGACTGGGATAGGCGTGATCTCCACCCTTATTGCATCTTCAGTGGGACGGTACGAAAAACTACCCCAGGAATTTGAATTAGATGAAAAAATAACTGTCCATGCCTTTTCAGCTGGTATCATATGTACCCCGTATATTCCGGCTTTCAGTTCCTTACCTTCAATTTCCACGTCAGTAGAAAAGCTGATTACTGTATTTTCATTTGCCCCGGCGCGCCAGGGATATGGTTTCCCTTCATTATAAGGTACTAGGGCTCCCCAGAGTTTGCGTGCTTTCACTGCTGGACGCCCATAAGTTACTGTTATATCTGTTATACCTACTCTTTGCATGACCATTGCTTTCTGACTTTCCATAGGCGTTAGCACAGATTCAATGACCGGTAACTGGGCTTTGACAGCAAGGGCAGCCATGCTTGGAAAGAGTAATAATAATTTTATTTTCATATTTTTTTTTTAAGGGTGATAAAGTATGGAATTGGCAATTAGAATTCATGTCACAAACTGCTCTTTTGATAACCGGAACAAGGCGACTATTAGGCTGTTTGCTTATAAGAGGTGGATCAACTATTGAGTTTGCAACTTCGCCCTTCCATAATATGATTATTGATTTTCCCAAGCTTTCATAGATCAGCCCCTTTAGGATTTCCATCTTCCCTGCGCTTTCCTATGATTCTTATGAAGATAGTTTAGCAGCATACGAAAGTTATTAGTTGCGCTTGTTAAAAACTGCTAATTTGATTACCTCATTCGTGATCATTTTTTTTCATTAGTTGCTAGATTCCCTCAATTGTTCAGCGAACTCAATCCAAGTTATGCCAGGAAGAACATCCAAAGGTCGCAGGCACCGTTTACTTTTTAAAAAACAGTTTTTGACAAAATTGATTTGGTATCATTGCCTGTCCCGTTTGTGCGCTGCCGGTTCCGTTTTATTTGTAAAATTCTTCTTTTCCGAAATATTGTAGTTCAAATTTCAGAATTTGTTATTACCGGAATCACGTTGGAAGATTGGACACCTGTGGATTATGCTACAGGACTTGCCGGAGAAGTCGGAGAACTTTGTAATTTTATTGCTGAGATAGTTTTCATACTCGGATTGAAAAGTGCTCGGCGCCACTGTGCGGAGCGTGGCGATTCTTTTATGCGCGGATTTTTTAAAACTGGTATTTATCGCCTTGGTGCTAGCCACGCCTTTAGCTTATTATATTATGCAAAGCTGGTTAGAGGGCTTTGAATACAGAGCAACGATCCACGCTGATATTTTTATTATTGCTGCGTTTGCGACTAATTTAATTGCGTTCGCTACTGGTTAGTACACAGGCAATTCGTGCGGCCCTAACTGATCCGGTTAATACATTGAAACGGATTAAAAAAGCAGGAGTTGCTATAGCGAGAGGGGGAATTTAAAACGCCTCCACGTTGATGCGGCTTAGCCATCCGAAACTAATTTTATCAATTGCGGCAAGTCTGTTGAGTTTGGAGCCAGAAGAAAGAATCAATTGGAATGCTAGAATTTGTACTTGAACTTTCGCCTCCTTCTATAGCAGCATTATAGCTAGAACTAATTTATCATGAATCAAAAGGACGCTTTTTATTTGGCGAGGTGTCTTGAACATGAACCTAACATCGAAGAGGCCAAAAAATTTTCTGAAAAAGTAAATAACGAGTTCAAACCACTCTAGGTGCTTATACGTATGTTAGCCCACCATACAAAACTGAATAGGTTCCAACAGTGCCACTTGGCGTGCTCTTATTAATTGGTTTTTTTTCCCCACAAGCACTAAACGCGCTTTTCCAAGATGGCTTGGCTAAATATCATAATCCAACTTGTTTGAATGCTAAAAGCTTTTCAGAGAATTCTTTTTTGACTTCGTTTTCAAAACTATCCAGATAATTTTCCGTCGTGTTTTTATTCGTATGGCCAAGTGTTTCCTGGATGAACTCCACACTGGCACCTGCGCGCTTTAACTGTGTCGCACAACTATGCCTTGCATAAATCGTAGTTGGAGTTTTCTCCATTCCTAGGCGCTCACATAACCTTTTCATATTGGCATTAATGAAGGAAAGAAATAATTGGATGATCTCGTATTGCCTCAACGCTGTCATGCCTTTTTTAAGAACAGGAAAAATATAATTTCCTGGGCTTGTGTCGCTGTTGCCCCACCTTTTTATTATTTCTTTTAGGTCTTCGTTTAGATACACTGAAATTTGTTTCTCCTCCCGTTGTACAGCATTTTCTGTCTTAGCCCGCGAAAACCTTATATACTCACCTTCAATATTTTTAAATTGCAACTGGGCAATATCCTTTGGGTTCATTCCATTTGCAATATAAGAAAACAGCCAATAATCTCTGGCTTTTTGTTCACTCTCATTTAAGGTATCAGCATAATAAATAAGGGAAATGTCGTTCAGTTTCAGCGCTTTTTTTGTATTCCTTGTTCGTGGTATAATGTATTTGCGTTTTCCAAAAGGATAAATGTCCTGCTTGATTATTTTTTCTGCTATCGCTTCATTGAAAATTGCTCTTAAGCAGCGGAGATATATACTGATAGTTGTCTTTGACATTTCTGTGCTTTTGCACCATTTTTCATACTGCACCAGATAAGTAACATTGATTGTCTTGAAGCGTACGTTGCCCTTAAACTTGAATAGTGACTTATAACTGCAGTGATAGCTCGCCGCAGAACTTATGCGTTCCTGTTGAATAAGTTCTTTGATCTTTTTCAAAAAGATGGTGGAAATATAATCTCCTGCGGGATGTTCATCTTTTAAAATTGGAAACTTCTTAAGATATGGAGTGTAATCAAATGCTACCTTATCAATTTTAACAAAGGTTGTCTTCGGTTTCTTTTGTTTAAAGAAGGAATTATCTTTTATATAGTTTCTTTCAAAAACTTCAAAAGAAAAATCTTCAATTTTTTCCAATTCAATCAATGCATGTAGTTCGATTGATTTTATTTTATCCCTTATGTGTTTGATATCTGCGCTGATATTACTCGCCGAAAGCTTACTATAATCCGCCTCAGACATTTCAAACTTCAAGGTGTAATAACAGGTTTCTCTTTCCCATGTCACCCTAAGTTTTAAAGGGAATTTGTTCGATTTGGTTTTGATCCGCCTGGTGTCAAGGATAATTGATAACGATACTGACATAACTGATTATTTTTTCTTTTTCACATAAGCGCTTCCTTCAAAAATTTGCAAACAATTTGCAAACAAATCGCAGTTAAAACCCCTGAAAAGGGATAAAACGAAACTAAGCGGAAAATAGTTAAGTAAATGATAATCAAATAGATGGGTTAAAATCGATTCAGTTTGATTAAGATCGATTAAGCCAAAAAATCGGCTACGGATCAGAAGGTTTCAGGTTTGAATCCTGACGCGGTCACTTGAAAAAAGCTTCACCCTTGAGTGAGGCTTTTTATTTGATCAGCAAGCTCAATCCAGCTTTTTACAGATTGATTATCAAATCACTACATCGCTTCTAAAAAATAAATTCCAACCCTGCTGTTGCTACATCACCAAAAGGTGATGTTATTCTTCTAAAATGAAAAACAATTTTTTTTCAAATTTGCAAACAATTTGCAGACATTTTTTCGGAAACGCAGGGTATTGGATTAATCAAAGCGAACGTACCACGATAAAGTGTTTTTATTACTTAAACCTAAGATAATTATTTTGAAGTTCCTTCATTTCTCTGGCTACTTTGGTATCAGAAACTTCTGTATAAACCTGCGTGTAAGTGATAGTGCTGTGACCAAGCATTTTTGAAATTCCTTCAATTGATGCCCCATATTAATTTCCGCATGATTTTTTTGATGAAAGAATATACAGTGCAAAATCATCGATAAGTTGGTACACGATATCTCTCCATTATATAGCAGGAAAGCTTTTAATTTCCTCTCAGTAAACGCGTATTGTTTATAGGTACTTTAGGAAATTGTTTTACCAACTTCTGATTTTCTTTTCCTATTGTAACTTTTTACCAGGCTAACCAGGGTCATAGAACCTTTCATACCTTGCTCTATTTCACCTGTGAGGAAATCTAAATTTTTCTTTGATTCGTTTTCTTTAACAACAAATCTATATTAAAGTCTCATAACGAGTTATTGTCTGTAGGCACTGAAGAAGATTCTTACAACTATTTTATCACCCAAAACAATACTTTCTTGTCCGCTGTTTTTAAGAGTTGGTCTACAATCCGCATACTGTTGTTTGATATTGCAGGACAGCCCCAACCTTCTGGAGTTCCATTAGGATAAACTTCTGTATCAGAAACCCTGTCCCAGGAGTGAAGTACAATTTCTCTTTTTGCAGCGTTGCTGTTTGTTTTTTCCTGGCCGCTGAGATAATATTTTACATTAATGCCCCATTGACTGTATCCCCTCACAGTGATAATATATTTCCCAAGAGAGGATGCATGGGACCCGTCTTCATTACTTACGATCGCATCATCTTTTGAATCATCATGTCCCCATGGATTGGTGTAACAACCATGACTTACGAGGAAGCTGTGCATGATCGTATCTTTCTTAAAATCCCAGATAAAAAAACGTTTTAACCCCGAATGCAATTTTAAATCTACCAGGATATAAAAATCAGTGTTGAGATGATTGGCTTTGCAATAAGCTTTCGCCTCTTTAGATTTTAACCTTATTTTTTTTATCTCGTCCAGTAACACAGGTTTTACAACGCCTTCTTTTTGAGAAATAATTGTTTCAAGTTTTCCTTGTGCATTGACTTTGTTAGTAAGGGCTGGAAAAAAAATAAAAAAGGCCAACAATATTTTTCCTGGAAGATGGCTCATTGCAGGGCTTAATTATTTTTATAAGATGCAGACCGCGGAATTTTCCATAAAGGCTTTTTTTCGCGGAGGTTCGTGATACGCCTTACTATTAAGAAGATAGTAGCTTTTTACTTGGAACCTCTTTCACAAAATTTTATTTTTGTCTATTAAAATGTAGATGCTCAATATTAAATATTGTCTTGATTTTCAGGCAATAACCTCGCAAGTTTCTTACACTCTTCTAGAAACAAGTTCGGATCGGATATGCTTAGGACCTCTCGTAATAAAAAAGCCGTTCTCGTAGCGGCTTTTTTATTACGACAAAGTTTCACACACAAAACCATTTTCATTTACAATCTTCAGGATTAAATCGCTGCAAATTGCTTTTCCCTCCACTCTCAATACTTTATCACAATCGTCCAGGTCGATATTGATCCGGGCTGATGGCAGGTGATGACAAAGTAAACTAACGAGGTATTTAGCGTCTTCACTTTCCCGGACATTTGTTTTAAAAACTTCTACCATTTTATATTAATTGATCCATCGGGAATTGTTGCCAGGACCGCTACTCTTTATTTGTTGGCGAGGTTGTAATCAAAATTGACCATCCATTGTATGCCGAATTTATCCGTTACCATTCCGAAGTAAGCTCCCCAAAACATTTTTTGCAGCGGCACAGATACTTTACCACCTTCTGAAAGACCCTTGAACAACTCATTAGCCTCTTGCTCCGAATCCGTATCAACAGACAAATGGAAATTGGTGCCCTGTATCACTTTATGACCCATTGATTCCAATGCGTCCGTTGCCATTAAAATGTTTTTTCCTACGGGTAAAGAAATATGCATCAGTTTTTCTTTTTCATTTTCAGGAACTCTTTCAGCCTCCGGAGTATCTTTAAACCGCTGAATGGCAAGGAATTCCCCGCCGAAAATTGATTTGTAAAAATCAAATGCTTCCTGTGTATTTCCCATGAAATTCAAATAAGGATTGATCGTTGCCATGATGAGTTTTTTTAAATATGAATAATGACAAGCAAAGCTGGGGTGATTTTTTTTAATTTACAGGGTATATAAACGGCAAATGAAGGGGTAGATTGCGACAAACAGTTTACTTATTTTTGAATACAAAGAAAACAACCAATGAAGCACATCTCTATTCTTGTTCCCCGCGGACATTGCAGCGTAACCAATATTGAAGGAACACACCAGATATTTTTAGAAGTAAACGGCGTGCTTGCTGAAATGGGCAGGCCTCCTTTATTTGATATACAGCTTGTTGGATTAGAAAAAACAAGTTCTCAACGCAATGGTTTATTTACCATCGAACCCGATGTGCTGATAAATGATGTGAAGAAAACCAATCTTATTATTATCCCCGCGATGATGGGTGATCAGCAAAAAGTGCTGGAGAATAATAAAGATTTCATTCCCTGGATCATTAACCAGTATGAAGAGGGCGCCGAAGTGGCCAGCTTTTGCATAGGTACTTTTTTTCTTGCCAATACCGGGCTGCTAAACGGAAGACAATGTGCAACGCACTGGCGATTTGCTAATGAATTCCGGCTTCTTTTTCCTAATGCCAACCTAGTAGATGATAAAATCATGACCGAGGACAACGGAATATTTACCAGTGGCGGTGCTTATTCTTATACAAATCTCGTGGTCTATCTGATAGAAAGATATGCAGGTCGTGAGGTAGCTGTTATTATCTCAAAGGCTTTTATGATAGATATAGACCGCAGCAGCCAGTCACCTTTTATTATGTTCAAAGGACAAAAAGGACATGAAGATGAGCCGGTGAAAAAAGCACAGGAGTTTATCGAGCAAAACTTCCAGGAAAAAATTACTGTTGATCAGTTAGCCTCGATGCTTGCCCTTGGCCGGCGCAACCTCGAACGCCGGTTTAAAAAAGCCACTGCTAATACGGTTGTTGAATACATGCAAAGGGTGAAGATAGAAGCGGCTAAAATGAGCCTGGAGTCTTCCCGTGAAAATGTAAATGAAGTGATGTATAAAGTCGGATATAATGATACAAAAGCTTTCCGTACTACATTTAAAAAGATCACCGGGTTATCGCCCATTCAATACAGAAATAAATACAACAGGGCAATAGCGATCGCTTAGATTGTTCATGTATAGCGCTTTCATTAAATCTGTTTGAACCGGGCGAACGAAATACGGTGAGATAATTAAGTCGCTTTGAATTTTTTTGTATAATTTACTTATATGCTTGCAGCCCGGACAAAAGGGCTGTATTTTTTTTGCATACAACTAATCTATGAGCTCAATACCCATATTACATCCGTATCGTTCTTTACCGGGCACCTGGGATGAAATGTATGATGGAAGCACCGTCAGGCCACATTATCAAAAGGTTTTTGAAGTGTTGCAGCAAGCCGATGTTTCCACTTTACAGTTAAAAGAACACCTGGCGGGAAAAGTTTTTATGAACCAGGGAATTACGTTTACTGTATATAGTGAGGATGAAGGAATAGAACGCATCTTTCCATTCGATATCATACCACGCATAATTACTTCGGCCGAATGGCTCCAGATTGAAACAGGAATTAAACAAAGATTGAAAGCGCTGAATTTATTTTTAAAAGATATTTATTCTACTCAGGAGATTATAAAAGAAGGTGTCGTTCCCGCAGATCTTGTTGCTTCTTGTCCGCATTATATAAGAGAAGCATTCGGTATACCAGTACCGCATGATATATATATACACGTTTCAGGCATAGACTTAATAAAAGGAGAAGACGGAAAGTTTTATGTGTTGGAAGATAATCTTAGAACACCATCAGGAGTTTCCTATATGCTGGAAAACCGCGAAGTGACGAAAAGGATTTTTCCTGATCTCTTTATGGGGACCATCGTAAAAAGAGTAAGTGACTACCCGATCTTCCTGCACCAGATACTGCTCTCACTTGCACCTTATGGCGCCGATGATCCCACTATAGTTTTGCTTACACCCGGCGTTTTTAACTCTGCATATTATGAGCACAGCTTCCTCGCAAAGCAGATGGGTATTGCATTGGTAGAAGGAAGAGATCTTGTTGTCGACAATCATAAAGTATACATGAAAACAACCAGGGGCTTAAAATCTGTAGACGTTATTTACAGGAGATTAGATGACGAATATTTAGATCCGCTGGTTTTTAATCCTAACAGCCTGCTTGGCGTTCCGGGTTTAATGAGTGCATACAGGAAAGGAAATGTTGCTTTAGTAAATGCAGTTGGAAATGGTGTTGCCGATGACAAGGCAGTGTATGCTTATGTACCGGCTATGATAAAATATTACCTGAACGAAGAACCGATTTTACCAAATGTTCCAACCTATAATTTAAGTGATGATGAATCGAGGGAATATGTTTTTGAAAATATTGATTCAATGGTTATTAAGCAAACCAATCAATCCGGTGGATATGGAATGATCATGGGAAATAAACTCATTGAAGAATATTGGGCAAAAGCTAAAATCGATATCACCAGGGATCCAAGACATTACATAGCACAACCCATTATTAAGCTATCAACGGTGCCATGTTTTATTGACGGGCGTTTGCAGCCAAGGCATGTTGATCTGAGACCTTATGCTCTTTGCGGGCCAGACGAAATCCGTATTGTTCCGGGGGGGCTTACAAGAGTCGCTTTGAAAGATGGATCATTAGTAGTTAACTCATCCCAGGGCGGCGGCAGTAAAGATACCTGGGTAGTAGACTTTTAAATATTTGTAATTAGAGAAACCAGATTTTAAATGTTAAGCAGAATTGCAGATTCTCTTTTTTGGCTGAACAGGTATATGGAACGTGCAGATGGGATGACCAGGCTGATACATGTTCATTATATTTTATCGATGGATAAATCTTTGTCTGGCAACAGCGGGTGGAAGCCTGTTCTGGAACTTTATACATCCCTTTCTGCAGAGGTGCATGAAAGCATACAGCATAACATCCCTGCGGTTTTAAAAAAGCTGCTTATCGGGGAAGATAATTTAAACTCCCTGCAGGTTATTGTTAGCAGGGCAAGGGAAAATGCACGGGGAGCGCAGGACCAATTAACGAAAGAAGTTTGGGAGCAGGTCAATCAAATGTATCATATGGTCAATGACCACTCATTAAAGATCAGGCTGAATACAAATGAAGCAATGGCCATCATTGAAAACTTCTCTAATCAAACCGTTGTCTTTGCGGGGATAACTGATATTACGATGGAACGTGGCCTTGGTTGGAACTTTATGAACCTCGGTAAATTTATAGAGAGATGCCTGCAGACAATTTCAATTGTCAACAAAGAACTTGAAATAATAACAGAGCATGGAGTTGATGCCAGGGATATTTTACAATGGCGATATTTATTGCTTTGCCTTTCGGGATACGAGATGCACCTGAAAAATTATCGCAGCCAGGAGCATGAAAAAAATGTAATGGACCAGGTTTTACTAAATGAAAATTTCCCGCATTCTGTTATTTATTCTCTTACCAGGATCAATTATTACCTAGAAAATATCAGGATCATTCATGGTGAAGTAAATATCTCACTTGCCAGGGATTTTGGTCGTTTATACAGCAAGGTAAAATACATGGAGCTGCAATCATTTACTGTACAAAGTTTGCGGGAATTTTTGCAGGAACTCGCAAATGATCTTGGAGATTTTACACGAGAACTCAGCCAGCACTATTTTAATTACAGTTAATATTTGAAATTCAATATGCCGATTTTTAAGATACATCACATTACAAAATACGAATACGATCGCCCGGTTAAAGAAAGTGCCAATGAGATCAGGATATTTCCTTTAGAGATCCCGGGGCAGGAAACATTGCAGCAGCAATTGCAGATAACGGGTCAGCCGCCTGTAGAATTATTTCTTGATTATTGGGGGAATAAAACAGGCACCTTCAATTTACTTGCAGCGCATAAAGAAATGGTAATAGAAAATAAGGTGGTAGTTCGTACTACGAGCCCTGCGCAAGTTGAGATAAATTACCTGTCTGAATTTAATGAGCTGGAAAAAGAAGTAATCGGAAATCTGCACATGCTTGAATTGGCAAGACATGATTCAATTGAAAATCAACACCTCATCCTTCAAATACTAAATGATATTTCAGCTCCGGGGCAAAGTGTGGCTCACACTATACAAAAAAGCTGTGCTTATATTTTTGAAAATTTTGATTACATAAAAGGCATTACGAGTATTGAAACAACTGTTGATGAGCTACTCGATCATCGTGCAGGAGTTTGCCAGGATTTTGCTCATGTATTATTACAAATTCTTCGGACACTAAAAATTCCCAGCCGTTATGTGAGTGGATATATTTGTCCGAACAAGAATGGGATGCGTGGAGAAGGCGCAACCCATGCTTGGATCGAAGCGTGGATACCGGGGCAGGGCTGGGCTGGCATTGATCCTACCAATAACGTATGGGTTACGAATACGCATGTAAAACTGGCTGTTGGAAAGAATTTTTATGATTGCAGCCCGGTTAAAGGAACTTTCAAAGGACCCGCCATACAAAACCTTTCGGTTTTTGTTTCAGTGGGCTATGAAGATGGACGTTCATTTGAGGAAATGAATAAAGTAAAATTGCAAACAGAAAAAGTCTCCCTGCCTGAAACAACTTTTCAGCCGCAACAGCAACAACAACAATAATCCATCCGCCGCCAATTATTTAGCGGTTTACAAATCCTGCTTCTTATTTTTACGCAGAATATTAGTTGTCAACTTTTGTTTTCCCAATGAAAAATTTCTTTCTGCCTCTTTGCCTGGCACTTACTGGTATACTGCATGCACAACTGCATCCATCCCTTATGCTCACCACCGCTACTATGGGTGCAGTTAGGAAAGGTATTACTGAATACCCTTTACTTAAATCTTCCTTTACAGAAATAAAAAGAAATGCAGACAACGCAATAAAAGCAGGTATAAATGTTCCCCTGCCAAATGATGGTGGAGGGGGTGTAACACATGAGCAGCATAAGAAAAATTATCAGAACATACTTGCATGCGGTATCAGTTACCAGGTAACTAAAGATGAACGTTACGCACATTATGTGAAAGATATTTTGCTTCAATATGCGGCTGTATATAAAACCTGGCCACGGCACCCCAAACGGAAACAGGTGCCTGGCGGTAAAATATTTTGGCAAAATCTCAACGACTGTGTTTGGCAGGTTTACGTAATACAAGGTTATGATTGTGTATACGATTATTTATCAGTTGCAGATAGAAAAAAAATAGAAGCCGACCTCTTTGAGCCTATCGTAAAAGAATTGTCTGAAGTAAATGAAGAGACATTCGATAAAATTCATAATCATGGTACATGGTCTGTGGCAGCGGTTGGGATGACGGGTTATGTTTGCCAGAGAAAAGAATGGATCGAAAAAGCTTTGCACGGCACTAATAAAGATGATAAGTCTGGTTTTATGGCGCAACTGAACGAGCTTTTTTCTCCTGACGGGTATTATACAGAGGGGCCCTATTACCAGCGTTATGCTATCCTTCCCTTTCTTCTTTTTGCAAAGGCAATTAATCAGTATCAGCCTGAATTGCATATTTATAACTTCAGGGATGGCGTATTAAAAAAAGCAGTTGATGCCAGTCTTCAGACAACGTATACAAATGGCGCATTTTTCCCGGTGAATGATGCAATGAAGGATAAGACATTTGAATCAGAAGAGCTGGTATATGGGGTGGATATTGCTTACAGCGATATGAAGGCCGGTGCCGATCTTCTTGATGTTGCGAGGAAACAAAACAAAGTGATTGTAAGCGATGCAGGGTTAAAAGTTGCGAAAGACTTAAGTGCAGGAAAAATAAAACCTTTTGAATATAAACCCACGTGGTTAAGTGATGGTGCAGATGGAAAACAAGGCGGCCTTGGAATTTTAAGAAGCGGCCCGAATGATGATCAAACATGCGTTGTTTTAAAAGCTGCCGCCCAGGGAATGGGCCATGGCCATTTTGACCGTCTGAATATGTTATTATACGATAACAATACAGAGGTGTTTAGTGATTACGGTGCGGTAAGATTTCTGAATATCGAAACCAAGAATGGTGGAAATTATACAAAAACAAATGATAGCTGGGGTAAACAAACGATCGCACATAATACAGTTGTGGCGGATAAAATATCGCATTACAGAGGCGAAGAAAAAGCAGCCTCCCAGAATGCACCGGTATTAATTTATTTTGATGCTGAAAAAAATTTCCAGGTGGTAGGTGCAAAAGAGGATCACGCATATAATGGTATTAGTTTATTAAGAACACTTATTCTTTTTACACCTTCCGGTACGGGTTTTCTTTTATTAATTGATATTTATAAGGCAAACAGTAAAGAAAGTCATCAGTATGATCTGCCTTTTTGGTACCAGGGACATATCACTGATAAAAGTTTCCCCGCATCAATCAATACAACCTCGCTCCGGCAGCTTGGCGATAAATATGGCTACCAGCATATCTGGTTAAATGGAGAAGGAAGGCCAGGAACTGCAAACGGTGCCATTACATTTTTAAATAATAAAAGATTTTATACAACAACCTTTCTTGCAGATACATCGATGCATATACAGTTTGTCACCTCCGGCGCGGGTGATTCTGAGATGGATCTGCGAAATGAAAAAGCTTTTATTTTGTCTGAACCGTCAAAATCAAATCAAACATTTTTATCCATCACAGAACCTCACGGTAACACGGATACTATTGCAGAAACTACTTCCGCATCGCTTTCCAAAGTAAAAGACCTGAAATTGCTTGAAGACAAAACAGCAAGAACCGTATTTGAATTTGTTTATGGTTCAAAAACTTATCGAATAGAGTTGAATTATAATGATCACGATAAATTCATTCAAATAAAATAATTCTCAATGTTACAGGGAACGATTTTCCAGTTTGAAAAAGAAGTACAATGGGAAAATGCCGGCAATGGTGTACAGCGCCAGGTATTTGGGTATGATGACAAGGTTATGTTAGTGAAAGCAAAATTTGAAAAAGGCGGTGTGGGTGCATTGCACAGTCATCCGCATTCGCAGGTAACATATGTTGAAAGCGGCGAATTTGAAATGACGATAGGAGATGAGAAAAAAATTATAAGAAAAGGCGACGGGTATTACGTGCCGCCACATATCATACATGGATGCGTGTGTACGCAGGAGGGTTTGCTGATCGATGCGTTTAGTCCATGCCGCGAAGATTTTCTTCCTTAATGAAAAACAATTTGCCAATAAAAGATGTTGCTTCACGCCAATGGGGAAATGTGCATGGCCTGCGCTGGTATATTATTTCCCTGATCGGTCTGGCCACTATCATTAATTATATTGATCGCGGCGCCATCAATTTTATGTGGCCTTACATCTATAAAGATTTTGGTATTGCCGATGCTGACAATAAAAACGCTCTGGCTTTAATTACAAGTTTTTTTATGGTCGCTTATGCAATTGGTCAAACTCTGACCGGCAAAATGATGGATGCCATTGGAACAAGAATGGGTATGACAATATCTATTATTTGCTGGAGTATTTCTATTGCATTGCACAGCATTGCACGTTCAATTTTATCATTTAATATTTTCAGGTTTTTACTTGGAATGAGTGAGGCCGGAAACTGGCCCGGTGCAACTAAAAGCAATGCAGAATGGTTCCCGCCAAAAGAAAGAGCCATTGCCCAGGGAATCTTTGGTGCGGGGGCTTCAATGGGTTCCGTAATTGCAGCACCTATAATAGCATTACTTTTTGTTTCTGTTGGATGGAAGATGACTTTTGCCTGCATCGCGGTGCTGGGATTTATCTGGATCATACCCTGGATGATCATCAATAAAAATACTCCGGCAAAACATCCATGGATTACAAAAGAAGAATTCAATCATATTTCTTCAGATCAAAATATTGATATACGAACAACTCCATCGCATATTTATAAACTGAAAGAACTGTTTCAATTCAGAAATACCTGGGCCATCATCAGCTCAAGATTTTTTATTGATCCGGTATGGTGGTTATTTGTAACATGGCTGCCAACATTTTTAAAAGAACAATTTGCTTTTGATATTAAGCAGGTGGGAAGCTTTGCATGGGTGCCTTTTTTATTTGCAGCCATTGGTGGACTTGCCGGCGGATTCTATTCATCCCGGCTGGTTAAAAAAGGTGCATCTCCGCATCAATCAAGAAAGCGTGCCATAACAATCGGATGCGCACTCATGCTGATCGCTCTTATTTTACTTGCCTATTTTTTGAAGGATCTGAAAGAACACGTAAATGTTGCTATCGCATTGATCAGTTGTACATTATTTGGATTCCAGTTTTTAATCAATAATCTTCAAACCCTGCCTGCAGATTATTTTAATGGTAAAAATGTAGGAACTGTTGCAGGTCTCGGCGGCACCGCTGCAGTTGCCGGAACGCTAATTACTACCTGGCTCGTTCCGGTTTTGACTAAAACAAATTATACCTCCTTCTTTGTGCTGGGAGCCATTATGGTTCCGGCAGCATGGATGTGTATTTATTTTATTTCATCAAAAAATTTATCAAACAAAAAAATATGAAACTGAAAGGGAAAGTTGCCATAGTTACAGGTGGTGCGAGAGATATTGGCCGTGCGGTTTGTTGTAAACTTGCGAAAGAAGGCGCAAGGATTGTTGTTAATTATCGCTCTGACGATGCTAAAGCTGAAGAAACATTAGCAATGATTAAAGATTGTGGTGGTGAAGGAATAATAGTTAAGGCTGATGTTACTAAAGAAAAAGAGGTTGTCGAATTAATTCGGCAGAGTCAAAAAGTTTTTGGTAACCAGATCCATATTTTAGTAAATGTCGCAGGAGGAATTGTTGCCAGGAAGTTATTAGCTGATATGGATGAAACATTTTGGAATGAGGTGATGAACCTCAATCTTAAATCTGCATTTCTCGTTACAAAACACATTGTACCCTATATGCAAACCGGGGCAGCAATAATTAATTTTTCATCACAAGCCGGTCGTGACGGGGGTGGTTTTGGCGCCTCTGCTTATGCCACTTCTAAAGGTGCAGTAGCAACATTTACAAGAGCAATGGCAAAAGAATTAGGCCCGAAAGGAATTAGAGTAAATGCTGTTGATCCGGGTATGATCGCTACTGCATTTCATGATACTCATACAAAGCCTGAAGTAAGAACAGCTGTTGCGGGTTCTACACCGCTTCGCAGGGAAGGCAAAGCAGAAGAAGTAGCTGATCTTGTCGCGTACCTTGCCAGTGATGATAGCAGTTTTATCACAGGAACTAATATTGATATTAATGGCGGAACATACTTTTCCTAGTTACATCATCCCCGGCTAAATTTTTAAAGTTGTAAGTTTACATTTCAAAGGATTACTTAGTGATCCTTTTTTATTTATGAAATATTCACAGTACATAGGAATAATTTGTTGTCTTGCGCTGGTTGGATCATGTTTTCTGCCATGGTCCGATATACCAGACCTAAATACGAGGCTAAGCGGCGTAAACGGGTACATCAGTCCTGTACTCGATTACGGGAAGCAGGTATATGCACATACATTTTTTATTGTGTTGTTAATTACAGGGTTTTTAATAAAAATATTATGGGTGAAAAGGGCCAACATTTTTATTTCCGCCGTTAATCTTAGTCTCTCGGTTAAGAACTTTATTCTATTTTCTCTTTGCAGGGAAGGTATTTGCCCTGAAAGAAAAATAGGATTATACCTATTGATTTTGTTTGCAGTTCTAATACAATTAATGACGTTGTTTGTAAAAGAAAAGCGAAGTATTAATTAAAACTGCTCGATCAGTTTAGCTATTCCGAAAGCAGTTCCTGCTGCAATAGCTCCGATGATCATCACTTTAAATCCACCCGTAACTGCAGGAACACCAGTCATCCTGCTTTTGAAATAGCCGAAAATAAATAAGCATACCAGTGTTATTCCAATTGATATTTTTAAAGCGGTTAATGTATTAGGAGAAAAAAAATACGGTATAAGCGGAATCAGTCCGCCAACGATATAGGAGAGCCCAATGTTTGCAGCGCTTTTTCTTGCTCTTTTAGGATCAGGTTCTTCAAGGTTTAATTCGTGCTTCATCATAAAATCGACCCAGCGGTCTTTGTCACAACAAATTTCAGTTACTGCCTGTTCCTGAACTGCTGTGCTTAATCCCCAGTTACGGAAGAACGCTCTTACTTCTTCTTTTTCCATATCCGGCAAAGTTTCAATTTCATCATATTCTCTCTTCAGTTCACTATTGTAATGATC
>JAQBNK010000141.1 GCA_028288595.1 Chitinophagaceae bacterium | reverse complement strand
ATGATATGGGTGATGGGAATGGTTTGATATCTACTACAGATTTTTTTATGCCGGTCGTTGATGATGCTTTTGATTTTGGAAGGATCGCTGCCGCGAATGCTATCAGTGATGTATATGCAATGGGCGGCAAACCTTTATTGGCTGTTGCGATTCTAGGATGGCCGATTGATAAGTTATCACCTGCTATTGCCCAACAGGTACTCGAAGGCGGAAGAACAATTTGTGAAGAGGCTGGTATTCCGTTAGCCGGCGGCCACAGTATAGATTCTGCTGAACCGTTTTTTGGGCTGGCAGTTAATGGAACAGTTAAACTCAATCAACTAAAAAAAAATAACTCTGCACAAAAAGGTGACCTGATTTTTATTACCAAGCCAATTGGTGTTGGTATTTTAAGTACTGCACAAAAACGAAAGCTGATCAAAGCAGAAGAATATGAATTATTAATAAAACAGTTAACAACCCTAAATAAGATCGGCGCACTACTTTCTTCAGTTGATGGTGTAAATGCAATGACTGATGTGACCGGTTTTGGTTTGCTTGGCCATTTAATTGAGATGGCAGAAGGGGGTGATTTATCTGCGTCATTAAATTATTCTTCAATTCCCATAATTGAATCTGCTAAAACTTATTTACAGCAACGGGTTGTTCCCGATGCAACATACCGCAACTGGAACAGTTATAGCTCCCAGGTGAAATTTGAAGCCGGTGTGAATGTGATGGAAGCTTTTAATATTTTACCAGACCCGCAAACTAACGGAGGATTATTAATAGCCGTAGATAAAAATAGCGCTGAGAAGTTAAAAGCAATTTTTATGGAACACGGCTTAAAGGATTTCATTCAACCCATCGGAAATTTTATAGAAAAACAAGAGAAAACAATTATTGTTCAGCCCTAGCTTAATTGCTTAATACAAGCCTCGATAACTTCTGGAAAATGTTTATGCTCCAACTGCTGAATGCGCTGGTATAAAGTTTCGGCAGTATCATCTTCCATTACAGGGCAACTAACCTGTAAAAGATGTTTGCCATTATCATAATGTTCATCTACTAAATGGATGGTGATTCCGCTTTCAGTTTCTTTCGCTGCAATTACTGCATCGTGTACGAAGTGTCCATACATTCCTTTGCCGCCATACCTGGGTAAAAGTGCAGGATGAATATTGATGATCCGGGATGGATAAGTTTTAATAAGTGTCGCTGGTATCTTCCATAAAAAGCCGGCAAGCACTATAAAATCAATCTGGTGTTTATTTAATTCATCAACGTAAGCATTGCCTCTGAAGAATATTTCTTTTTCAATCAGCATTGATGGAATACCATGAGCCGCCGCAATGTGTAAAACCCCGGCTTCTTTTTTATTAGTTACTACCAGGCTCACAGATATAAAAGGGTGCTTATCAAAAAATTCAATAATTCGTTTTGCATTGGATCCCGCACCGGAAGCAAAAATCGCAATATGTGTGATCGGTCTAATTTCTGTTGTTCCTGTATTATTATGTTGCTTTTCTTCTTTCATAAGTCTCATCCACCTCAATAATTTTTTTTCATACGTCCAGAAAAAATTCCATTGTCCGAACAAGGCCCCGAAAAATAAAAGGACAACCTGGTAACCGAAAATCAGCATTGCTAACCTAAGAAGCAACTTCAGTAAAAAATCGCTCTCGTCAAAATTAAACCAGTGTGTTATTGTTTTTGTTAGATAAGCGGTTGTTAGCCCGGTACAAGCGAACACAATAATAATAATGAGCACTTGCGAACCCGAAACTTTCCATTTCTGCTGAAGCTTGCTGAGCATTTGGCAAAAATGATAAAAAGTTTCGTGCTTATATATATGAATTATGCGCTCATAGGAATGCAATCAGTGTTGTTGAACAAACGAGATGAGTTTATTCGGAGGTTAGTAATAATTCGCTGAAATGCAGTCTGGACGAGAACAAAAAAAATTTTTCTGCATTGCGCTTTTGTCAACATCGTGTCATATTTTTGCACCCGTTCAGGAATTTTTCCACACCAAGAACATCAGATTGTGAATATGACGCATTCAAGACGCACAGCCAAAACATCATTTCTCAGTTTCCTGCTGTTGTTTGTTTTTTCTTTTAATAATATAGGTAATGCTCAGGACGGAAAGAAGATTTTCGTAGATAATTGCGCTTCCTGCCATGCGGTAAATAAAAAATTAACCGGTCCTGCACTGGCTGGCGTTAGGGAAAGAGGTCCATGGGCAGATCCGGCTAAATTGCATGCCTGGGTTCACAACCCCGCCGGTTTTATGGCCGGGGATCCATATACACAAGGATTGAAAGTTGAAATGGGTGGAGCAATGATGACGCCTTTCCCAAATCTGTCTGATAAAGAAATTGATGCGGTAGTTGATTATGTAGAAAAAGCGGGTAAGGCCACTGCAAATCCTGTAAATGGTGCACCTGCAACACAGCAGGCAGGTAAAGAAGATGGAGACAATACTTTGTTATTCGGTATTCTCACTTTATTGCTTGCCGTTATCTCACTTATATTATTACAGGTTAACAGCAACCTGAAAAAACTCGCGGATGATAAAGAAGGTGAAAGAAGAGATGAACCAATCCCTTTCTGGAGAAACAAAGCATACATAGCGGTAATAACAGTAATCTTATTTTTATTAGGCGGTTATTGGGTTGTAGAAGGCGCTATTGGACTTGGAAGAACAAGAGATTACCAGCCCGTGCAACCAATCTTTTATTCTCACAAAGTGCATGCAGGTGTAAACCAGATCAGTTGTTTGTATTGTCATAATGGTACAGAACAGGGCAAGCAGGCGAACATTCCTTCTTTAAATGTTTGTATGAACTGTCACATGGCCATTAACGAATATAAAGGCGCCCAGTTATATCGTGCAGACGGCGAAGAAGTAAACGGAACAGCAGAGATTGAGAAGATATATAAATATGTAGGTTTCACGCCGGGCAAAAATGCAAATACCTGGAACATGGAAAATGCAAAACCGGTAGAATGGGTAAGAATTCACAGCCTGCCCGATCACGTGTACTTCAATCACTCACAACACGTAAAAGCAGGAAAGGTGCAGTGCCAGACCTGTCATGGTGAAATTCAGAAAATGGATGAAGTAAAACAGTTTGCTGAACTCAGCATGGGCTGGTGCGTGAACTGTCACAGGGAAACAAAAGTTCAGTTTAAGAGTAATGGGTTCTATAGCATATATGAGAAATATCATGATGATCTGAAAAATGGCCGGATCGATACTTCTAAAGGAATAACCGTAGAGAAGATCGGCGGTACAGAGTGCCAGAAATGTCACTATTAATAAAGCACGGTTGGCTTTAAACCGAATCACCCCGGAACCCAGGCAGCTGGCCGGAAATTCTAAATACGATTTGATCAACTATGACTAATAAAAAGTACTGGCAAAGTTTTAGCGAACGCACCGAATCTGATGCTTCAAAGCAATCAGGTAAGGATGAGTTTAATGAAGAGCTTCCATTGGCATCAGAAGGATTTCTTAAGTCAGTTGCGCCCAGGAGAGATTTTTTAAAATATTTGGGATTCAGTACAACTGCCGCTGCGATCGCTGCGAGCTGTGATATTCCTGTAAAAAAAGCAATTCCTTTTACTAATAAGCCTGAAGATATTGTTCCGGGTGTAGCGAATTTCTACGCCACTACCTATGTACAGGATGGCGATGTGGTTCCTGTTTTAGCGAAAGTTAGAGACGGTCGTCCGATAAAAATTGAGGGTAACCAAAGTTCGCCACTAACACAAGGCGGAACTTCTGCCCGTTCACAGGCTTCCGTTTTAGATCTGTATGATACTGCCCGTCTTCGCTTCCCAACTATTGATGGAAAAGAAGTAACACTTGATGCAGTTGACAAAGCTGTCTCCGGCGTTTTAGGAGGAGCACCAATTGTATTATTAACCTCAACTATAGTTTCCCCTTCCGGAAAAGAAGTGATTGCGCAATTTCTTGCAAAATACCCGGGGAGCCGTCATGTGCAATATGACGGGGTTTCTTATAGTGCGATGCTGCTGGCTAACCAAGCCACAAATGGCAAAAGAGCACTTCCTTCTTATGATTTTTCGAAAGCAAAAGTGATTGTAAGTCTAGGCGCAGATTTTCTTGGAACATGGCTCACTCCTGTAGTTTTCAACAGGCAGTATGCTTTTGGCCGTAAGATCAATGAGAAGAATCCGCAGATGAGCAAGCACTACCAGTTTGAAGGTATTCCTACACTGACGGGTTCTAATGCGGATGAAAAATATTTATGCCGTGCTTCAGAAACCGGAGTCGTTGCTGTTGCTTTATTGAATGCGATCAACGGGCAAGGCGCTACTGGTATACAGGACGCAAAATTAAAAGCAGGAATTGAAAAAGCAGCAAAAGATCTGGTTGCTAACAAAGGCGCAGGTTTAGTTGTTGCCGGAAGCAATGATGTGAATGTGCAATTAGTGGTGAATGCAATTAACCAGGCAATTGGCGCCACTGGAACAACTATCGATTGGTCATCTACATTAAATACAAGACAGGGGATTGATACAGATTTTGCAAAGCTGGTAGAAGATATGAATGGCGGTGCTATCGGCGCTTTGATTATTCATGGTGCTAACCCGGCTTATACCTGGTTCGACAGCAAACGTTTTACTGACGGACTGAAAAAAGTAAAAGTGACCATTAGTCTTAGCCAGAAAATTGATGAGACTACAGAACTTTGTAAATATGTGATCCCTGATCATAATTACCTGGAAAGCTGGGGCGATGCTGAACCAAGAACAGGATACGTTTCTTTTATACAACCAACGATCTACCCATTATTTAAAACCCGCCAGTGGCAGGATACATTATTGAAATGGAGCGGAGCACCTACTGATTATTTAGCTTTTTTGAAAACTTTCTGGGGAGGTAAGTTAGGTGGTGAAGCAGGATGGAACAAAGCATTGCAGGATGGCGTTTATAATGGCACTACAGGACTTACAACTACAACAACTAATACATCTGCTGCAAATACAGCTCAAGCCAATACAGCAACTCCTCCGGCAGCTGCACCTGTGAATGCTGGTGGTGGATTTAATGGCGGCAGCCTTGCTTCTGCAACTGCCGCAATTGCTTCTAAAAAAGCAGGAAAAGTTGATCTGCAATTATATCAGAAAGTTGGAATTGGCGAAGGACAGGGATCGTCTAATCCATGGTTGCTGGAATTGCCTGACCCTGTTAGCCGTGTAAGCTGGGATAACTATGTTATAGTATCTCCTGCAATGGCGAGGACCTTATTAGATATTGATTTGAATAATGGCGGACAGGCAGATGCTTTTGAAGTAAATCCTGCAAAAAAAGTAGTGAAGGTTACAGTGAACGGACGTTCCGTTTTGTTACCTGCTATGATCATACCCGGAACACATCCTGATACAATTGGTATTGCCGTTGGTTATGGAAGAAATGAAAAATTTGGAAGAGCATCTGTTGGTGTTGGTCAGAATGTTTATCCTCTGGCAGGATGGAATGGCAACTCTGTTGAGTATACGAATGCAAATGTTACCATAGAAGTTACAGGTGACACATATGATCTTGCGAGAATGCAAACGCATAATCGTTATGATACATCGCAAGGGGAGCGTACAGAAGTAGTGAAAGAAATGAGCTTCGCTGCATTTAAACATGAGCCTGACGAAATATTAAAAGAAAGAGAACAGGAAGTTGCACCTTATGGTGGTCTTGCAAAGTTTGATAAGGAGGGAACGATGTACCCAATGTACGATCGCCCGGGTATCCAGTGGGGAATGACGATCGACATGAACTCATGTACCGGTTGCAGCGCCTGCGTTATCGCTTGTCATACTGAGAACAATGTGCCTATTGTAGGTAAAACTGAAGTGAAACGTTTTCATGATATGCACTGGCTGCGTATAGACCGTTATCACAGCGGCGATATGGATAATCCCAATGTTGTTTTTCAGCCGATGCTTTGCCAGCATTGTAATAATGCGCCTTGCGAAAATGTGTGTCCAGTAAATGCTACCAACCACAACAGCGAAGGTGTAAATCAAATGATCTATAACCGTTGTATCGGTACAAGATATTGTGCGAACAACTGTCCTTATAAAGTGCGTCGTTTTAACTGGAGTGATTATATGGGAGCTGATAGTTTCCCGGATAACCAGGACGAACTGGCTGATGTAATTCATGTAATGAATGATGATCTCACACGCATGGTACTTAACCCGGATGTTACAGTGCGTTCACGCGGGGTGATGGAAAAATGTACATTCTGCGTTCAGCGTACTCAGGAAGGAAAACTAAATGCGAAAAAACAAAGCAGGCCTTTAAAGAGCGGTCAGAATAATGAGTGGGATGTGAAGACGGCGTGCCAGCAGGCTTGCCCTACTGACGCGATCGTTTTCGGTAACCTGAATGACAGAACGAGTGCGGTTTTCCAGGAAAGAGTAAATAACCCGAACAGAACTTATTATGTATTGGAACAGCTTCATACAATGCCAAGTGTAAGTTACCTGGCAAAAGTGCGAAACAGCGACCTGATGAAACCGGAGCATACAGGAAAAGGTGAAGAGGATGGACCGCCGGCAGCGTAGGAGAATTAAAAAGTCAAAGTCAAAAGTCAAAAATTTTGACTTAACAATACGAGAGTTTAAAATAAGAGACTAGATGCATATAAGGTATGAATCACAGGTAAGAGAGCCGCTGGTGTATGGCGAGAAGACATATCATGATGTTACACAAGACATCATTAGTCCGATCGAAGTACCGCCAAGCAAACTTTGGTATATCGGATTCTCTATTTCGGTTCTTCTTCTTTGCTTCGGTATTTATTCTGTTTACCGCGAGGTAACCTATGGTATCGGGCAGTGGAACCTGAATAAAACGGTGGGATGGGGATGGGATATTACCAACTTCGTATGGTGGGTAGGTATTGGTCACGCGGGAACACTGATCTCAGCGATCTTATTACTGTTTCGCCAGGGATGGAGAACAGGTGTGAACCGTGCGGCAGAAGCGATGACAATCTTTGCGGTAATGTGTGCGGGCCAGTTCCCGATATGGCACATGGGTCGTGTATGGATGGCGTTTTTTGTAATGCCTTATCCAAACAGCCGCGGTCCTTTATGGCCGAATTTTAACTCACCGTTGTTATGGGACGTGTTTGCGATCTCAACCTATTTTACTGTATCATTATTATTCTGGTATTCTGGTTTACTTCCCGACTTTGCAAGTGTGAGAGACAGGGCGAGAACCAAATTAAGAAAGATGCTTTACGGTGTCGCTTCTTTTGGATGGAACGGATCTACCAAACACTGGCAGCGTTTTGAATCACTTTCATTAGTGCTCGCCGGGTTGGCAACACCACTTGTACTTTCTGTTCACACGATTGTATCCTTTGACTTCGCTACTTCGGTTATACCGGGATGGCACACAACGATCTTCCCTCCTTACTTCGTTGCGGGTGCGATCTTTTCTGGTTTCGCGATGGTGCAAACACTTTTAGTGATAACAAGAAGAGTATTGGGTTTGCAGGATTATATTACCCTCGGCCACATCGAGGCGATGAATAAAGTAATTGTACTCACCGGCTCTATTGTAGGCTGCGCCTACCTTACAGAATTGTTTATGGGATGGTACAGCCAGAATAAATATGAAGGATATACCTTCTGGTACAGCCGTGCGAATTTGTTTAGTCCTTATGGCTGGGCATATTATGGTATGATGGCTTGTAACGTCTTGAGTCCGCAGATATTCTGGTTCAGGAAAATGAGAAGAAGTTTGAAAGTAACATTCTTCATGAGTGTTATCGTGAATGTTGGTATGTGGTTCGAGCGTTTCGTAATCATTGTTACATCATTGTACCGTGATTATCTTCCTTCATCATGGTCAGTATATTATCACCCTACTATCTGGGAGATTGGATTTTTTACGGGTTCGATAGGATTATTCTTTACATGCTATTTCTTGTTCGCTAAATACTTCCCTGTTATCGCTGTAGCAGAGATCAAACATGTATTAAAGCAAACAGGTGAAGGGTTTAAGGAGAGGATGGATGTACACGAAGGACAAAAAGTGGAAGAGTTTGCTCATGAGCATGCTCATTAAATAAGTAAAAATTAAAAAGTCAAAAATCAAAAGCTGAAACGTCCCTTTTTTGATTTTTACTTTTGACTTTTGAATTGAATTGTTATGGCAAAAAAGAAATTTGTTGTTGCTTGTTTTGATGAGGAAGCGGTTTTGTTTCCGGCAGTAAAAAAAGTTCGTACTGCAGGATACAGGATACATGATATCTATACACCGTTCCCTATACATGGTTTAGACCATGCAATGGGATTGCGTGAAACAAGTTTGCATACTGCAGGATTTATTTATGGCATTACAGGTACAGCGACAGCAGTGTCTGGCATCAGCTGGATATTTACCCGCGACTGGCCAATGAATATTGGTGGTAAACCGCATTTTGCTTTACCGGCATGGATACCCATCACTTTTGAATTAACGGTTTTGTTTGCAGCAGTGGGTATGGTAATGACGTTTTGTTATCTCTGCCAGATGGCGCCGGGAGTTAAGAAGCATCATTTTCATCCGAGGGCAACTGATGATCTTTTTGTAATGGTGATCGAATGCACAGCAAAAACGAATGTGGATGATCTGAAAGGATTTTTAGAAAGTCAGGGTGGCCTTGAAGTGAATGAGCAGGTTGCTGAACCAGGATGGTGGTTTGGACGATATGATAAAGAACAGCAATTAATTCGCGATACGACAGTTGAAGTAGCATAAACGAAAGAGCATTTAAAAGATGAAAAAATTAGTACTCATATTATCTGTTGCAGCATGCATAGCGGTAATAAGCTGTAATGATATAAGACGAAAGCCGGGTGATATTTATATGCCGGATATGGCTTACAGCCGTGCTTATGAAACTTATGCAGATCACAGCAATTTAAAAGAACAGGGAATTAATTATACGAATATGCCAGTGGCAGGCACGATTGCAAGAGGGGAAGAAGCTCCTTTTCCCTATGCGAAAGACAGGCCCGGAGACACAGCCAATTATGTTGCATCAAGATCTGTTCAAAATCCTTATACGCAAATCAACGGGGCAGATAGCCTGGAAGCTGCAAGATTATATTTAATTAACTGCGCTATTTGTCATGGTCCTGGCTTAGATGGAAACGGGCCATTATATAAAGGTGGCGATGGTCCATTCCCGGCAGCACCAAAAAACCTGATAAGCGATCCATATACAGTTAATATGCCCGATGGGCAAATGTTCTATTCTGTTACTTATGGAAGAAACCTGATGGGTGCATATGGATCGCAGTTGAACAGGAAGCAAAGATGGATGATCATAACTTATATTAAAGGTCAGCAGGGAAAACAAAAAGCTGCGGGTGGAGCATCTGCTGCCGGCAATAAGATTGCGGCGCCGGGAAATACTACACCAACAAAAGCAGGAACACAGGGAGTTATAAGAGGAAAAAAAGACAGTACAGCAAATCAATAATTAATTAATCCCGCAGGGGAAGAATATAAAAAAGATACAATGGCTTCTTACAGAGAGAGATTCGAAATTCCCGGTAAAATGCGGACGTGGTCGCTGGGCCTGATCGCAGTTGGAGTTTTGGCTTTGATCATTGGGTTTGTAACAAAGGCGTCTGGTGGCGAAGAGCATCAAACAGAAATATTCTGGGGAACAATAATGTACAACAGCATTTTCTTTTTGCTCATCTGTAATGCAAGTATGTTCTTTATTTGTGCTACTACCTTAGCTATGGGTGGATGGCAGTTAACCTTCAGAAGAGTTGCAGAAGCGATCTCCAGTATAGTTCCCATTTTTGGTGTGATCGCATTTGTCGTATTAATGTACATCGTTTTCGGTGGAAAGTTTCATGGTATTTATCATTGGCTGGATAAAGATGCAGTGAGTAAAGATGATGTGCTGAAAGGCAAAAGCGGTTTTCTTAATCCTACATTCTTTTTAATATGGACAGTTCTTGCTATCGGATTATGGAGTTTACTCGGAATGAGGATGAGAAAATTAAGTGCTGAGTCTGATGAAAATCCAATGGACACGGAAACAGGCAAGCGCTACATTTTCCGTAACACGGTTACCGCTTCGTTATTTATAGTATGGTTTGCATTAACAGTGGGCTCAACTATTCCATGGTTATGGATGATGAGCATTGATGCACACTGGTACTCCACTATGTATAGCTGGTACACCTTTGCAAGTTCATTTGTTTCAGGAATGGCGCTTATCTGCCTGTTTGTTATCTACCTGAAAAACAAAGGTTTTCTTGAATATACAACTGATGAACACTTACATGATATTGGTAAATTCATGTTTGCGTTTTCTATATTCTGGACATACTTATGGTTCTCCCAGTATATGTTGATCTGGTATGCAAACATTCCTGAAGAAACGGTTTATTTTAAAAACCGGGTGCAGGGTCCTTATAAGGGAATCTTCTTCTTAAACTTAATTATCAATTTCATTTGCCCCTTGCTAATTTTGATGAAGCGTTCTGCCAAACGTAATTATACATTGATGACGTTTATGGCGGTGTTGATCTTGTTTGGTCACTGGATAGATTTTTATCAAATGGTAATGGGAAGTATTTCAAAGGATCATGTCACATTAGGATGGTTAGATTTCGGAATAGCGGCGTTGTTTGTTGGGATGATCATTTTCTTTGTTGGAAGATCGCTGGTTACAAGACCATTGATAGCAAAATATCATCCTTTCCTGAAAGAAAGCG
>JAQBNK010000132.1 GCA_028288595.1 Chitinophagaceae bacterium | reverse complement strand
TAAGCTACCAGTATAATTTTCTTTTCATTGGCGATCTTAATCAAAGACTGCTGCAGGGCGGGGTAAGGCTGGCTGGTGTACTGAACAGTATTTTTGGGTAAACCATCCCGTTTCCCTGTTTTCCGTATACATTCCCCGTATATTCTCCGCATCTTCCCCGTGCATGGGTGTGGTTAAGATCAGGTTACCCGGAAGCCCGGGTAAATGATATTCCGGATGGCCAGTATTAATATATAGGAGAGCGGCTGAGGGAAAGCCAGATTTCCACCGCCGGTTTTTTTAAAAATTTAGCATTAAATCTTGCCCAATATCATATATACCCTTACCTTTGCAACCCCAATTAGAAAGTTGGGTTAAGACTATGTCTCAAAGAATCAGAATCAAATTACAATCTTACGATCATAACCTGGTAGATAAATCTGCCGAAAAAATCGTAAAAACTGTTCGTGGAACAGGCGCAGTTGTAACAGGACCTATTCCTTTGCCAACGCGTAAAAAGATATTTACTGTGTTGCGTTCACCGCACGTAAACAAAAAAAGCCGTGAGCAGTTTCAGTTGGCTACTCACAAACGCTTATTAGACATTTACACTTCTTCATCAAGAACCGTAGATGCTTTAAGTAAACTGGATCTTCCATCAGGTGTGGAAGTTGAGATCAAAGCCTGACAATAAGTTCTTAAACATCCATCTGCCAATCTGAAAATGAAAAAGCAGCTCTGGTAATAACTCCGGTAAAACGGAATAAACATATAAACAAGCCCTTCGAGGTTTGTTTACACCCGGTACTTCCCCTCCTGTCATCCCGAGCTTGTCGAAGGATAACTGGAAACAACGGAAAAGGTCGGTTGCAAACAAGGATTGAATCCCGGTTTCATCACCAGGATGTCCTCACAACCTTGCGGGGCGTAAACCGCAAACAGATGAAAGGTATTATTGGTAAAAAAATCGGCATGACCAGCGTCTTTGGCGCTGATGGAAAGCAGACAGCATGCACCATCATCGAAGCTGGTCCTTGTGTTGTAACACAGGTGAAGACAGCAGAAAGCGACGGTTATAATGCATTACAATTAGCATTCGGCGACAAGAAAGAAAAACACTCCATCAAAGCCGAAGTCAATCACTTCTCAAAAGCCGGTACGGCTCCCAAAAAATTCGTAAAAGAATTCCGCGATTATTCTCTCGATACAAAACTTGGTGAAACGATTACTTTAGAAATTTTCGCTGAAGGCGATAAAGTTGAAGTAGTGGGTACTACCAAGGGTAAAGGTTTCCAGGGTGTTGTAAAACGTCACGGTTTCCATGGTGTTGGTGAACAGTCTCACGGACAGCACGATCGCCAGAGAGCCCCGGGTTCTATTGGTGGTTCTTCTTATCCTGCACGTGTATTTAAAGGAATGAGAATGGCCGGCCGTATGGGTGGAGACAGGGTAAAAACCAAAGGTCTGAAGATCGTAAAAGTGTTCCCTGAGAAAAATTACATCCTCGTTAGCGGATCAGTTCCCGGTCATAACGGTTCTATTGTTTTAATCCAGAAGTAGTAACCTTTAATCTTAAGAAAATGCAAGTAGACGTTTTAAATATACAAGGAGAAAAAACCGGCAGAACGGTTGAATTACCGGAAGAAATATTCGGGGTCGAACCTAATGACCACGTTCTCTACCTGGCTATTAAACAATACCAGGCTGCTCAGCGCCAGGGTACACATAAAGTGAAGACCCGTGCTGAAGTTCAGGGTGCCAGCCGTAAACTGCACCGTCAGAAAGGTACTGGCGGAAGCCGTAAAGGTAACATCCGTAACCCTTTATATAAAGGTGGTGGTACCATTTTCGGACCTAAACCGCATGGCTATGCTTTTAAGCTGAACCGTAAAGTAAAGGACCTGGCCAAGATCAGTGCTCTTAGTTATAAAGCAAAAGAAAATGCGATCATGGTAATTGAAGACATCAACCTTGATGTTCCTAAAACCAAAACATTGACAGATGCTTTTAAAAGCTTGAAAGTAAATGGTAAAAAGACACTGGTTATTTTACCTGATTACAATGATAATGTATACCTGAGCCTTCGCAATCTTTATTCTGTACAGGGAACATTGCTGGCAGACATCAATACTTACGATATCGTAAATGCAGATGTACTGGTATTAACAGAAAACGCAGCTAAGATTTTTTCTGAAGAAGAAAAAGCTGAAGCATAAAAAGTTTAAGGTTTGAAGTTTCAAACTTCAAACAGCAAACATCAAATCGATTAAGATGAAACAGTCAGAAATATTAGTAAAACCGATCCTTACAGAAAAGGCAAATGCGCAGCAGGAAAAGCTGAGAAGGTACACCTTCAAAGTAAACCGTAAAGCGAACAAGCTGGAGATCAAGAAAGCTGTTGAAGAATTCTATGGTGTTTCTGTAGTAGAGGTGAATACGGTGGTTTCCCCCGGTAAAAATAAAACCCGTTATACAAAAGCCGGTTTTATCAAGGGTGTAAGACCAGCCTATAAAAAGGCTTATGTAACTGTTGCTGAAGGGGAAACAATTGACCTGTACGCAAACATTTAATTAAACAAATTATAGTAAGCGAAGCTGAAAAATTCGCAAAAACAAAATAACAATGGCACTTAAAAAGTATAAACCGATTACAGCAGGAACCCGTTGGAGAATTGGTAACGCTTACGCGGAAATCACAACTGACACTCCTGAGAAAAGCTTGTTAGAGCCTCAGAAAAGTACTGCAGGACGTAACGCCCAGGGCCGTCGTTCTATGCGCTACATGGGTGGTGGTAACAAAAAGCATTACCGTATTATCGACTTTAAAAGAAGTAAAAGAGATATCGCAGCAACTGTTGCATCTATCGAATACGATCCAAACCGTACCGCATTTATTGCTTTACTGCATTATGCTGATGGTGAAAAAAGATACATCATTGCTCCGCAGGGTTTACAGGTAGGTACGAAAGTAATTGCCGGTGACAGCGTAGCTCCTGAGATTGGAAACGCACTTCAAATGAAGAACATGCCTTTAGGTACGAATGTTCACAATATTGAATTGCAGCCTAACCAGGGTGGTAAACTGGCAAGAAGCGCTGGTTCTTCTGCTCAGTTAACCAACAAAGAAGAAAAATACGCGGTACTTAAGATGCCAAGTGGTGAGTTGAGAAAAGTATTGATCAACTGTTACGCTACGGTTGGCGTTGTAAGCAACAGCGATCATAGCCTGGAAGTTGCCGGTAAAGCTGGTGTAAACCGCTGGAAAGGTATTCGTCCAAGAACAAGAGGTGTAGCGATGAACCCTGTAGATCACCCGATGGGTGGTGGTGAAGGTAAAGCTTCAGGTGGTCATCCAAGAAGCCGTACCGGTAAGTATGCTAAAGGTGAAAAGACCCGTAAGAAGAAAGGTTCTGATAAACTGATCATCCAGCGCAGCAACGGTAAAAAATTATCCAAGAATTAATTTTTCATAGTTAAAATGCCCCGATTATTATTCGGGGAAATAAACAGAAAACAAATAACACATGGCTCGTTCGATTAAAAAAGGTCCTTACGTAGACGCGAATTTAGAAGGTAAGGTGTTAGGTATTAACGAAGGCAAATCAAAAAAATCCGTGATCAAAACATGGAGCCGCCGTTCTACTATCACTCCGGATTTCGTCGGACATACTTTCGCTGTTCATAACGGCAACAAGTTCATCCCGGTTTATGTAACAGAATTCATGGTAGGTCATAAACTCGGTGAGTTTTCTCCAACCAGGAACTTTAAAGGACACTCAGGAACAAAAAAATAGTTTAACGGTTCAAAGGGTTTAATGTTTCATGATTGAACCTGAAACTTTAAACTTTCAAACAAAAAATAATGGAAGCAGTAGCTAAATTAAAAAACTATCCCACAGGCCCTCGCAAAATGCGATTGCTGGCTGATGTGATCCGCGGAATGGAAGTGGAAAAAGCACTTGCTATTCTTGAATTTCACCCACAGCACAATGCCACTCCTTTAGCAAAATTGCTGAAGAGCGCAGTGAATAACTGGGAGCAGAAAAATAATGGACAGAGCGCAGCAGATGCGGGACTGTTAGTTAAGACCGTATTTGTAGATGGTGGCCGTGTACTTAAACGTATGCGTCCGGCACCACAGGGTCGTGGCTACCGTGTACGTAAGCGCAGCAACCATGTAACAATAATCGTAGATTCTAAAAACTAATACAAAACCTATATATGGGTCAGAAAGCAAATCCTATTGGTAACAGGTTAGGTATCATCCGGGGATGGGAAAGTAACTGGTTCGCTAGTAAAAAAGACTATGCGGGCAAGCTCATCGAGGATAACAAGATCAGGATTTACCTGAACGCACGTATCAATAAAGGCGGTATCGCTAAAATTGTTATTGAGCGTACACTTGGAAAACTGATTATCACAATTCATACGTCTAAGCCTGGTATCATCATAGGTAAAGGTGGTGGTGAAGTTGACCGCATCAAAGAAGAGTTGAAAAAACTCACAAGCAAAGATGACGTTCAAATCAACATCCTCGAGATTCGCCGTCCTGAACTGGATGCGAACATTGTTGGCGATACTATCGCAAGACAAATTGAAAACCGTATTAACTATAAGCGTGCAATTAAAATGGCGATTGCTTCTACCCTGAGAATGGGCGCCGAAGGAATCAAAGTAAAAGTAAGCGGTCGTTTAGGTGGCGCTGAAATTGCCCGTTCAGAAGAAATAAAACAAGGTCGTACACCATTGCATACCCTGCGTATGGATATTGATTACGCTAACGTTTTTGCCTTAACAGTGTATGGTAAAATCGGTATCAAAGTATGGATATGTAAAGGTGAAGTTTTAGGAAAGCGTGAGCTGAACCCGAACTTTATCGGTGGTAAGAATGAAGGTGGTGCCGGCGAAAGAAGAATGGAACAAGGACATGGCGGTGGCCGTGGAGGAGACAGGAGAGACGATAGAAGAGGCGGCGGCGGCGGTGGAGACAGAAGAGGCGGCGGCGGTGGTGGCCGTAGCGGAGACAGAAGATAATTAATCAATTAGCCAATTAGCCAATTCGACAATGGTTAATAGCTGAACAAAAAGTAAACATAATTGGCAAATTGCCGAATTGTTGAATTGTCAAATTAAAAGAAAATGTTACAGCCAAAAAGAACAAAACATAGGAAAGCGCAGAAGGGCCGTATCAGGGAAGTGGCAAAGCGTGGAACAAGCATTTCTTTCGGATCGTTTGGTCTGAAATCACAGGAAGCAATCTGGTTAACAAACCGCCAGATCGAAGCTGCCCGCCAGGCTATGACCCGTGCTATGAAGCGTGAAGGGAATGTTTGGATCAGGATATTTCCTGACAAGCCGATCACCCGTAAGCCCCAGGAAGTGAGGATGGGTAAGGGTAAAGGTAATCCTGAATTCTGGGCTGCTGTAGTAGAACCAGGCCGTATCATTTTCGAGTGCGACGGTGTATCGGTTGAAGTAGCAAAAGAAGCAATGCTGCTGGCTGCGCAGAAACTGCCGATCAGAACAAAATTTGTAATCAGAAGAGACCTTCAAGCATAAATAAAAAACTGTCAGCAATGGCTAACAAGAAAATAGATTTCAATAAGAGTGTGAAGGAAATGAGCGCCACTGATCTTAGGGCACGTATCCAGGAAGATCAGTTACGTTTAAAGAAGCTGGAATTTGCCCATGCAATTTCCCCTCTTGAAAACCCGATGAGCATTCGCGGACTGAGAAAAGATCTCGCCCGCCTAAACACGGTGTTGAAACAAAAACAACACGAAGCATAAACAAGGAGAAAATGTGAGTGTGTTACAACACTTGCTATTTTTCAAATTTCAAATGATAACAATGGTTGAAAGAAATTTGCGTAAAACAAGAATAGGGGTAGTAACCAGCGACAAAATGGATAAGACCGTTACTGTTGCTGTTGAAAGAAAAGTAAAACACCCTATCTACGGTAAGTTCGTTAAGAAAACCACGAAGTTCCATGCTCATGATGAAAAAAATGAGTGCGGCATCGGCGACACCGTAAAAATTATGGAAACACGTCCCTTAAGCAAAACAAAGCGCTGGAGACTGGTAGAAGTAATTGAAAAAGCGAAATAATTATTATTTAAGCTGTATGCTCTGAGCCGTTAGGTTTGAGCTGCAGCCTCTGAAAATAAAGTTTATAACTGCTTATCCGGGCAACCGGAAAAGCTCAAAGCTAAAAAGATGATTCAGCAAGAAAGCAGGCTCAATGTAGCTGATAACAGTGGCGCTAAAGAAGTACTCTGCATAAGAGTATTGGGTAACAGCGGCCAGGATTACGCTAAGATCGGTGATAAGATCGTGGTTACCATAAAAGACGCCTTACCTGCCGGCGGTGTTAAAAAAGGAACTGTCTCAAAAGCAGTTATCGTAAGAACAAAAAACAAACTGCGCCGTAAAGACGGATCTTATATCCGTTTTGATGATAACGCGGTTGTATTACTGAATGCGGCAGACGAGCCAAGGGGCACCCGTATATTCGGACCAGTAGCCAGAGAATTAAGAGACAAGGGTTATATGAAAATTATTTCATTGGCTCCGGAGGTTTTATAACACTGAATTAAGGCTGTGCGAAGAATGAAAATTGTACCTTCGCCGCCCAAAGCTGAATAAAGGACTGGAAGTCGAAGGGTGTGACACAACAGAAGTTGAATAAAGAACATAAGTTGACTCCAATAAAAAAATTACAATGAGCAACAGATTTAAAGCAAAATACAATATCAAAAAAGGCGACAACGTAGTGGTGATCGCCGGCGATGATAAAGATCCCAAGAAGGCCCGCAAGGTTTTACAGGTTATGCCTGAAGAAGCCCGCGTGCTGGTTGAAGGAGTGAACATCATTACCAAACACACCAAGCCTTCTGCCCAGAATACCAAGGGCGGTATTGTAAAAAAAGAAGCTCCGATCCATATCAGTAATGTTATGCTTTGGGATGCAAAAAGTGGCACCGGTTCTAAAGCGAAGCGCAGCCGCGAGAATGGTAAATTAGTTCGTGTATTTAAAAAATCCGGGGAAACCGTTAAGTAATGAGTACCGCAAAATATACTCCCAGGTTAGCAGATAAGTACAAATCAGAAGTTGTACCTGCCCTGATGAAAAAATTTGGTTACAAGAGTGTAATGCAGGCTCCTAAACTGGAGAAGATCTGTATTAACCGTGGTGTGAATGGTGCAGTAACTGACAAGAAATTGATTGATGTAGCTCTTGAAGAGTTGACAACTATCACGGGTCAGAAAGCTGTAGCAACACATTCTAAAAAGGACATCTCTAACTTTAAACTTCGTAAAGGAATGCCGATAGGCGCAAGAGTTACTTTACGCGGTGAAAAAATGTTCGAGTTTCTTGACAGGTTAGTGTCGGTGGCTTTACCTCGTGTTCGGGATTTTAAAGGTATTTCTGATAAGGCGTTTGATGGCCGTGGTAACTACACATTGGGTGTTACCGAGCAGATCATCTTCGCTGAAATGGATATCGATAAGATCACTAAGATCACCGGTATGGACATCACATTAGTAACTACTGCGCAAACAAACGAAGAAGCTTACGAACTGTTGAAGGAACTGGGGATGCCATTTAAGAACATGAAAAAAGAAAACGAAAATTAATAATTCTAAATACGAAATCTAAATTCTATGATTTAGAATTTAGAAATTAGAAATTATCAACTATGGCAAAAGAATCAGTAAAAGCCAGGCAAAGAAAACGGGAAAGAATGGTAGCCCAGTATGCAACAAAACGTGCAGAACTGAAAGCTGCAGGTGATCGTGCAGGACTGGATGCACTACCAAAAAATTCTTCCCCTGTCCGGTTGAAAAATCGTTGCCAGTTATCGGGCCGTCCAAGAGGTTATATCAGGCATTTCGGTCTCTCAAGGATCGCTTTCCGTGATATGGCGCTGGCAGGTAAGATACCAGGCGTAAAAAAAGCAAGCTGGTAAAAAATACAGTGAGTCATTGGATAATAATGAGTCATTGAAACAAATTTTAAACTTAAACTTTTCCAATTATTCCGTGTAACAACGGGACGTAGGAGGGCAAAAAATATGGTAACTGATCCTATAGCAGATTTCCTTACTCGCGTTAGAAATGCGCAATTAGCTGGTCACAGAATTGTGGAAATACCTGCTTCTAATCTGAAGAAGCGTATTACTGAGATTTTGTATGATCAGGGTTATATCCTTAAATACAAATTTGAGGATGATAATAAGCAGGGACTTATTAAGATAGCATTGAAATATGATGCTGCTACAAAACAACCCGCTATCCGTTCACTGGAAAGGATCAGCCGTCCTGGTCTTCGCCAGTATTCCAAGCCTGCTGATTTCCGCAGGGTAATTAACGGTTTGGGAGTTGCTATCGTAAGCACATCTAAAGGTGTGATGACCGATAAACAAGCGAAAGCTGAAAATGTAGGTGGTGAAGTACTTTGCTTCATTGCTTAATAAAAAGAAACAAACTTGTTCCTGGTACATTAAGCTTTGTTGTACGGAGCTGACCGGCCTGGAACGTAACAAGAATATAAAACGTACATCGTATGTCTCGAATAGGTAAACAACCAGTAGTAATTCCCAACGGTGTTACTGTAACTGTTGGAAAAGAAAATGTGATCACCGTTAAAGGACCTAAAGGCGAATTAACTCAATTGATCGACAGGGATATTATAGTTGAAGTAAATGGCAACGAGATCAATGTAAAAAGACCAACTGAACAAATTCGTCACCGTGCGATGCATGGTTTATACCGTTCTATTCTTTCCAATTTAGTGAAAGGTGTTACAGAAGGATATACTAAGCAGCTGGAATTAGTGGGTGTGGGTTATAAAGCTTCTAACCAGGGTAATGTACTCGATCTTTCTTTAGGATATTCTCACAATATCGTTTTTGAGATTCCAAAAGAAATGAAAGTTGCTACAGTTACTGAGAAAGGACAAAATCCTAAGATCAACCTGGAAGGAATCGACAAACAATTAATCGGGCAGGTTGCTGCAAAAATTCGCGGATTACGTAAACCTGAACCATACAAAGGAAAAGGTGTTCGTTACAGCGATGAGATAGTTAGAAGAAAAGCTGGTAAAGCGGCAGGTAAATAATTAGTCGGTAAGTCATTAGTCAGAAGTCAATAAGTGACTGGGACAAATGACTTAATGACAAATAACAAATGACTTATAATACCCGGCAGTATCGGGACCGAAAAATAAAATAAGATGGACAAATTATTAAGAAGGCAGAAGATCAGGTATCGTATCCGCAAGAAAGTTGCAGGAACGAATACTAAACCGCGCTTATCTGTTTTCAGAAGCAACATGGAAATTTATGCGCAGATAATAGATGATGTCTCCGGCGTTACACTGGCTGCTTCATCTTCAAGAGATAAAGATATCGCTGCACAGAAAGCTCCTAAAGTTGAAAAAAGCAAACTTGTTGGCGCTGCTGTTGCACTTAAGGCTAAAGAGCTTGGAATAACTGCAGTGGTTTTCGACAGAGGTGGTAACCTGTACCATGGCCGTGTGAAAGCGGTGGCTGAAGGTGCAAGAGAAGGTGGCCTTCAATTCTAATTTCTAAAACGTAATAACGTAATTATAAAATGGCTAGAGTAAACGTAAATAAGGTTAAAGCCGGCGGCGAAGTTGAACTAAAAGAAAAAGTAGTTACAATTAATCGCGTGGTTAAAACCACCAAGGGCGGTCGTACTTTCAGCTTCTCTGCTTTAGTGGTTGTAGGAAATGAGAATGGCGTAGTTGGCCAGGGTTTAGGTAAAGCAAAAGAAGTACAGGAAGCAATTACCAAAGGCATTGAAGATGCTAAGAAGAACCTTGTAAAAGTGCCTATCATGCATGGAACCATTCCTCATGATCAATTGGCAAAAGAAGGTGCTGCAAAAGTATTGATCAAACCTGCTGCGCATGGAGCTGGTGTAATTGCCGGTGGTAGTATGCGTGCAGTGCTCGAGAGTGCCGGCGTAACAGACGTACTGGCTAAGAGCCTGGGTTCTGCTAATCCTCATAACGTGGTAAAGGCAACGATCAAAGCTTTAACGCTTTTGCGTGAGCCGATCACTATTGCTAAAACACGAAATATTTCACTGAAGAGAGTATTTAACGGATAAAAAATAGTCAGTAAGTCACTAGTCATAAGTCAATGACTAATGACAAATGACCCATGATATTATTTTTATGAAAAAGATTAAGATCACACAAGTTAAAAGCGGCATCGACAGATCTGAGCGTCAGAAATTAACACTGCTTGCTTTAGGTTTAAAGAAGCTGAATGCTTCTAAAGAAGTTGAAGCTACTCCACAGATACTTGGAATGGTTCGTAAAGTGAACCACCTGGTGATAGTGGAAGAAATAGCTTAAAATTATTTTGAATGCTAAATGTTGAATGTTGAATTCTGATTCGCATCGCATTTAGCATTCAACATTTAACATTCATCATATTACGCGAGGGGTGATTCCCCGCTGAGTTTAAAATCAAATACAACATGAAACTGCACAATCTGAAACCTGCAGAAGGTTCAACACACAAAGCAAAACGTTTAGGCCGTGGTGAGGCGAGTGGTAAAGGTGGTACTTCTACAAAAGGTAATAAAGGCGGACAAAGCCGTGCCGGTTACCAGCGTAAAAATGCACACGAAGGAGGCCAGATGCCTATTCAGCGTCGTATACCAAAGCGTGGATTTAAGAATATTAACCGTGTAGAATACAAGGTATTTAACCTGGGCCAGATTGATCAGCTTGCTGAGAAATATGGTTTTACAGAATTTTCACTGGAGAATTTATATATCAATGGTCTTGTAAACCGTACAGATAAAGTGAAAGTATTAGGTAATGGCGAACTAAAAGCCAAGCTGGTATTTAAAGTAAATGCAATCAGCGAAAAAGCAAAGTCAGCCATTGAAGCGGCTGGTGGCAATATTGAGATTTTGAGCTAAATTTCACGATATTTGCGGACGCATCAGGATGCGTCTTTTAGTTTAAAGGTATCATCAATTAATATCAGAAAAGTGAAATCGGGCTTGTAGTTTTCTCAGATTACAACGGCAAGATTCCATGAGGCCATTTAAAAACATTTTTCCCGAATGAAAAAACTCGTTCAAACCTTAAAGAATATATGGAGCATTGATGAGCTGCGTTCTAAAATTGCGGTAACACTTGCTTTAATACTGGTTTACCGTTTAGGTACCCACATCGTTTTACCGGGAATCGATCCGAATAAAATACAGGCTGCTGCAGCCCAGACCAATAAAAACGGTTTACTGGGTTTGTTTGATGCTTTCGCAGGCGGTGCATTTTCGCAGGCTTCTATCCTGGCGCTGGGTATCATGCCTTATATTTCTGCTTCCATCTTTATGCAACTGGCAACCATCCTGGTTCCGCAATTGCAAAAAATTCAAAAAGAGGGAGACAGCGGAAGGAAGAAAATTAATCAATGGACCCGTTACCTTACTGTACTGGTAACTTTATTACAGGCCGGTGCATATTATGCGTTTCTAAATGGTCCCGGTTATGCTGAAGCTTTACTTCCTGCATACAAGCCATTCTTCTTTATCTCTACACTTATCATTTTAACCTCAGGTACATTATTCGTAATGTGGCTGGGTGAAAAAATACAGGACAAAGGTTTAGGTAATGGTACCTCGATCATCATCATGGTTGGTATCCTTGCCCGTTTACCACAATCCATCATCCAGGAGTTTACTGCCAAGCAGGTTCGCGGCGGCGGTGGCTTATTGATCTTCCTGATTGAATTAGCAATACTGATCGCCATTATTATGGGATTGATCATTTTGGTACAGGGTGTTCGAAAAGTGCCTGTTAACTATGCTAAACAAATTATTGGTAATAAACAGTTTGGGGGTGCAAGACAGTTCCTTCCTTTAAAAGTAAACAGCGCCGGGGTTATGCCAATCATTTTCGCACAGGCGATTATGTTTCTTCCTACCCTTTTCACTTTTACTAACCTGGACTCTGCTAACAGCATTGCTAAAATATTCAGTGATCACAGTAACTACTTATACATGCTTGTATATGCGGTGATGGTGATCGGTTTTACCTTCCTTTATACGGCTCTTATTTTTAATCCCAAGCAGATGGCTGAGGATCTCAAGCGTAATAATGGTTTTATTCCTGGTGTTAAACCCGGGCAGCCTACTGCAGATTATATTGGAGCGATCATGGACCGCATCACTTTACCAGGTGCTATTTTTTTAGCATTCGTAGGTATTTTACCAGGATTTGCGATGAGACTTGGTGTTACATCAGGCTTCAGCACTTTCTTCGGTGGTACATCATTGCTGATCATGGTAGGGGTTATACTGGATACATTACAACAGATAGAAACACATTTGCTCATGCGTCAATATGATGGATTAATGAAAGGTGGCCGTGTGCAAGGCAGACAAACAGTTACACCAGCAAGTTATTAATATAATAGAAGTGAGATGTTTTTAAAAACCTGTTGGGTCTTCCTGGCAGGTTTTTTTATAACCGATAACCGAATACTGAAAACCGAATCGAAATACTAAACGCCCTTGAATTATTTGAGAATGATACATTACAAAACGGAGGCCGAGATCGCTTTGCTGAAGGAAAGCGCTATGCTTGTCAGTAAAACACTAACAATGATCGCGGCAGAATTAAAGGCCGGTATAACCACTTTACAAATAGATAAGCTGGCAGCAGATTTTATTCGTGATAATAAAGCAGTCCCTTCATTCTTAAATTTTCGTGGATATCCCTATAACACATGCACATCTGTGAACGATGTGGTGGTACATGGTTTTCCCGGTAATACAATTTTAAAAGAAGGGGATATTATTTCAGTTGATATAGGAGTGTACAAAAATGGTTTTCACGGCGATCATGCTTATACTTTTATTATCGGAGAGGCAAGTGAAGAAATAATACAATTAGTAAAAGTTACTAAAGAGTCGCTCTATAAAGGAATTGAAAAAGCTGTGGCGGGGAACAGGATAGGCGATATATCGGCGGCAATACAGGAACACACTGAGAAGAAATACGGTTATGGAGTTGTTCGCGAATTGGTAGGCCACGGGCTTGGCAAACAAATGCACGAGGATCCCCAGGTTCCCAATTATGGTAAGCGAGGAACAGGGCAGAAATTGAAAGAAAATTTAGTTCTTGCCATAGAGCCAATGATTAACCTGGGAGTGAAGGAAGTATATACAGCCGACGATGGATGGACCGTGAGAACTAAAGATGGTAAACCCTCTGTTCATTTTGAACATGATGTTTGTATTAAGAAACATAAAGCAATCATACTTTCTGATTACAGCATTATTGAAGCTGCTGAGAAAGCGAATAATAATTTGAATTCAACCTATTATTAGTAAAAAACTTTGCCACGAAGGCGCAAAGGCACAAAGATTAAATGGCTTTGTGTTTCTTTGAGCCTTCGTGTCTTTGTGGCTGCAAAATGGTAAAACAAAAAACTTTAGTTGTTATAGGAGGCGGCGCAGCGGGGTTTTTTTGCGCAGTAAACGCTGCGAGAATGAACTCTGCATTGCATGTTATTCTTGTGGAGAAAACAGGAAAGCTTTTATCAAAAGTAAAAGTTAGCGGTGGGGGGAGATGCAATGTTACTCATGCATGCTTTGAAATAGAAGAATTAATAAAACGATATCCCAGGGGTAAAATTTTTTTAAAGAAAGCTTTTCATCAATTCCATCCAAAAAATACAATTGAATGGTTTGAAGAAAGAGGAGTGGGGTTGAAAACCGAAAGTGATGGAAGAATGTTTCCTGAAACAAATACTTCTCAAACAATTATAGATTGCCTTTTGAGAGAAGCAAACCAATACGGTGTAGAAGTTTTAATGAACAGAGCCGTTAGTGAAATCGAAAATCGAAAATCGAAGAGCGAAAATGAAAGAGCATTTAAAATTCATTTTACAGATTCACAATTTATAGAATCAGATTATTTATTTCTTGGTTGTGGCGGCTTTCCTAAAGCATTACAATACGGTTGGATAAATCAACTTGGCCATTCAATTGAAGAACCGGTTCCTTCGCTGTTTACTTTTAATTTATTGGGTAATACCATTACACAGTTAATGGGAATAAGTGTTGAGAATGTAATAGTAAAGATCGCAGGAAGTAAGCTCCTGGAAGATGGACCGTTACTGATTACTCATTGGGGATTAAGTGGTCCGGCTATTTTAAAATTATCGGCCTGGGGCGCAAAAGAACTGGCTGAAAAAAAGTATGAATTTACCGCAATAGTTAACTGGATTCATGAAAACGAAAATCAATTAAGGAATCGATGGACAATGATACGCCAGCAAATGGGTAATCAAAAAATGAATTCAAAAAATCCTTTTGGTTTGCCAAATAGACTGTGGCTTTATTTTTTGCAATTGTGTGGAATAAATAATGAAGTCCGGTGGTCAGAACTTTCATCCAGGTTTCAAAATAGTTTGATCACGAATTTAACTGCCCAGGCATTTAATGTAAAAGGAAAGACAACGTTCAAAGAAGAGTTTGTTACCGCAGGCGGAATTAAACTTTCGGAGATCGATCCTAATACCATGCAAAGTAAAATAATAGAAGGCCTGTTTTTTGGCGGCGAAATCATGGACGTTGATGGAGTAACCGGGGGGTTCAATTTTCAACATGCGTGGACAAGCGGGTGGATCGCTGCAAATGCTATTGCAAGGAGTTATTCTCATGAATAAAATGCTAAAAACAAACAACCCTTACCAAATTGATCTATTCAATTATAGTAAGGGCTGTTATTACCCTGTAATCAAAACAGGAGGTACCATTCACACCAGGACCATCCTTAATTTATAAATCTCATTTTTTTACCAGCGTAGTTATAACAATAGTTTCCATAGACAATGGTATTGATTGTCCCATCATTTCCATAGTGCCATTTGATTTTGTATTGATACTGCTGCTGCTGATAATTCCTGTTAACAGATCAACAGTATAATTTCCTGTTACATTATTTTTCAGTTTCATTTTCATTGTCATGCCCTGCCTTTCCATTTCACGGTTCATGTCGCCGGAGGAAATAATATTTACAACAGCATTATTTCCATGTACGGATTGTAATGTATAGGTTGAAACAGTTTTACCACCCGCCAACGAGGCAGAGTCTGTCCAGCTGGCACCGCTGTTAACACCTGCAGCAGGAAAATTGGAAAGGAAACTCAAACTTTTGCCCACCTGTTCAGCTATGGCGTTCATCTCTTCCGCATCTTTTGTATCCGGATTCTGCACTTCCTTAACAATTCCATTTTTGTCAACAACAACAACGCTTGTTTTTCCAATCTGATCTTTAAAACCTTCTGCTAATTCTCCATTCATGTCAGCAGGTTTATCTGAATCGAAAGTCATTTCCTGTCCCATGTTGCTCATGTTCATCTGAACTCTTTTTAGCGTGCTTGCCACTGAATATCCATTATCTGAAACATCTTTAATTTCAATTAAGTTGGTATTGGTCGTTTTAGTTTTTACATCAATTTTCTGACCCATCATTTCCTGGCTCATGGTTAAGGTCGTTTCTGATTTCTGTTCGAACTGCTGACCTTTGCTAAGCTGAATGTTTTTTTTTACTGATTGTCCGAAAGAGATGGTAACTGCTGAAACGCAGACAGCAAGCGAAACAAGAAAAACTTTCATTGTACAGGTTTTAATTTTGTAATGAATTTACAGTATTTATTATTTGACCATTCAGTCCGATAATAAATTCTGTTTTTTTTACAAATTGCCCATTTTTATTCAAGTAAAATCATACGAACCAGGAAGGCAAGTCAACTGTTATTTATTACCTGAAAACATTTTTACAACCAGGCTGCTGTCGTGACCATAAATGTCATCGCGGAAATTCAGCTGCCCCTGCGTATCGACCCATGCTGTATAATAAGAGATGAATACAGGCACCGGGTTTTTTAACCGTACATTCTGTTCATGTCCGCTGTCCATTGCCTGGCGAATTTTTTCAGGAGGCCAGTTAGGGTCATTCTGCAGTAAAAAGTCAGCCATTTTTTCGGGTTCGGCAAGACGAATGCAGCCGTGGCTGTACGCTCTTTTATCCTGGCTGAATAAACTCTTCGCATTAGTGTCGTGGAAATAAATATTAAAACTATTAGGAAACAGGAACTTCACCTTTCCCAATGAGTTTGTAGCGCCCGGCCTTTGGCGTATGGCAGGTAATCCCTCCTCATTACCTGTGATTTCCATGTTCTGACTTTCCAGGTATCCCGGGTTACTTTCCATTTTAGGTAAGATCTCTTTTTTTACAATGCTGGGCGGCACATTCCAGTAGGGACTAAAGACAACCTGGTTTAGATCGCCGGTAAACATTACCGTGTTATGACCTTCTTTTCCCACTACAACATTCATATCAAAAATCTTATTTTTTCCATCAGTTACATGAAGTACAAATTCCGGAATATTCACAAGAATAAGATTTCCCTTGGGCTCTTTTGGCATCCACCGCATACGGTCCATGTTTATGATGATCTGCCTTAACCTGTTAATTACAGGAACGTTCAAATCTTTAATTAAGGTGCTGGTAATTACCCCATCAGGCTTGTATCCGAATTTTACCTGTGCAGCTTTAACTGCAGCCTCTAAAGTATCATTAAACACCTGTGTTGTATCCTTCCCGGGCATTTCACCCGTTAACTGCAACCTTCTTTTAATTGCTACTATCGCAGGAGAAGTAACCCCTTTCTTCAGAGACTTCTTATCACCGGTAATAGCCTGCCAGCCTCCCTGTTTAGCGATCTGGTAATAACGTTTCAGTTCGTCTTTAAGATTGCCGTACGATTCATTAACCTGTTCAAAATATTTATTATCCTTATGTTTTTTATTGATGATGGAATCAGCGAGAGTTAACACATCCTGTTTTTTGAAGGGAACGAAGCGCTCCATCTCTTTTCTTTTTACGTAACCACCCTGGAAGTTTTTAAGCGTGTATTCTATAAAATGCTGCGTGAGCGTTAATTCTGTGTTCTGATAAGATTTATCTGATGCTCCTACCGATAAACCTTCTTCCGCAATGAGACTGTTCATTCTTTTCGCAAGTGCCTTATCTGTAAGAGACGTGTCTTTTTCATAAGTAGTATAATAATCGTGTACGTTCCAGAATTCACGAGCCTGCTCAGTCAGCCCATCGGTAGAAAACCAGGCGTATTGATAGTTGCGCGTGTTATAAAAACTCCGCATGCGGCGGGACACAGAATCAGCAACATGATGCTGGGTAATGAAGCCTTCCATAGTAGTACTATCCAGGAAAAGGTCTGAGTAAGCGTTTTGAGAATTGATACTAACGTCTCTCTTACTCATGTTTTTAGTATTACCGCCCTGGTCATTATTAGTGTCATCTTTATCGTCTTCTTTGGTATTGGTACAGGCAGACAACATTCCCGTAAGGAAGGCTAAAAGAAAGCATATTTTTTTCATAACAACTTGTTTTACAAAACTTATGCCTGATGCCGGCCTGATCTTTTCCAAGGCTGATAGTTTGCCTTTTCAGGCGAAATAATTTATCTTAACCCTATGCCAGCTAAGAATATAGATGATTTTTTTGCCGGGTTGAATGATAAAAAAGCCAGTATTGTTTTAAAAGCCCGGGATGCCATGCTTGCCGCACATCCGGGAATTACGGTGGCAATTAAGTGGGGACAGCTTACTTTCTGTTATGGAAAAGCTAACCTGGCTTTTATATATAGTTTCCCTCAAACCAGTTATGTGAATATTGGTTTTTTTAAGGCAACATTATTGCGGGATAATAAAGGACTTTTTGAAGGTACCGGGGGAAAAATGAGGCACATAAAAGTGCATCAGTTAAAAGATATCCCCGTGGTACAACTGAAACAATGGGTTAAGGAAGCTGTATTACTGGAAAGTGTTGATCCCAGGTAGGCCTTATCATTTCCATCTATGAAAAATATTATTTCTACATCCAGGTCATATTTACGTGTAGGATATTTGCTGCACATCGTTACCATCCTCGAGATTTTTATTCTTACTGCCTTATATGATTTTTTTGACCTGAGTGACTGGGTAGCGAAAGATCAGACGTTATTAAGATCTTTATTGGTTTATCCTTTTGTGGTGATGCCTTTTTTCCCGCAGTTAGACGCCCGTTCAAGGTTCCAGAACTATAAACAGCTGAAAGATCAATTTTATCTGTATGGATTTGATTTAAGGATAGTAAGACCGTTTATAAAATCAAGATGCCAGCGGGATGCAGCCAGGGTAGCTGCTTCTGAACTAGGCCTGGGAGAAATATGCAACCGCCATTTCCATGATAAAGGATACAGGTGGTTTCACCTGCTTCCTGATTACTTATTTACGAATCCCAAATTTTTACTTTGCAAAGCATTCTGGATAACTACTTTTTTTGCAAAAACCTATCGTTCAAGAATAGATTTTTCACAAGGGCACGACAGTGTTATTCTGCCTAGCACTGCATAATTGTTTATAGCAGCGACCTTTGTTATTTCAGATCCTTCTTTTTATAAATCATTTATTGTCCTGGCGCCAGGCGCCAGGTTGCAAACGGTGAGCGTATAATAAAATCCGTTCTTTGTTCGGCAATGGAAATAGTAAAAAATATATTACTGCACGGATCAGGCGGAAGACCGATGGCTACCGATCTGTTTTATTTACGTGGGGATAAAAGACCGGTGATAATTTATATGCATGGTTTTAATGGTTTTAAAGACTGGGGAAATTTTGATCTGATAGCAAGGCAGTTTACCAATGAAGGATTTACGTTCATAAAGTTCAATAGTTCACATAACGGAACAACCTATGCTAATCCCGAAGAATTTGATGATCTTGATGCGTATTCACAAAATAACTATTCAAAAGAGTTATTTGACCTGGGGGTAATTGTTGATTGGGTAAGCAGTGAAGAAAACCCTTACAAAGATTTTATTGACAATCGAAATATCTGTTTAATTGGCCATAGTCGCGGGGGCGGGGTTGCTATTCTTCATGCGGCTAAGGATAAACGTATTAAAGCACTGGCTACATGGGCCTCTGTTAGTGAATGTAAAACTCCTTGGGGAAACTGGGATGATGAAAAGCTGAGTGAATGGAAAAAGAGCGGAACGGTTCATATTTTGAACAGCCGCACCAAACAACAAATGCCATTAAATTACCAGCTATTTCTGGATTATGTCGAAAATGCAGAAGCATTTAACCTTGCTGCGGCAATTGGTTCGCTCACAATCCCCGTGCTTGTTTGCCACGGAACCAAAGATGAGGCTGTGCCGGTTGATAAAGCTCACCAATTGAAAAATGGGTCAAAGAATGCAAAACTTTTTTTAGTGGAGAGTGATCATGTTTTTGGGCGGAAACATCCGTGGGAGAGTGATCATTTACCTGGTGCTATGCAGGCTGTTGTTAACGAGACGATCGCTTTTTTTAAGCTGCATTTATATAATAAAACGCATTAAAAAAAATTGCCTTGCAACTTTAATAAAATTAGGTATACAAATTGTACAGGCTATTGAGTATGAAAAAGATACTGGTTGTAGACGACGACCCCGATTTCCTGAATTTAATTGAGCATGGACTGAAGGCAAATAATTATAAGCCCTATTTTCTGTATGAGACTAAATACATTCTGCAGGAAATACTGGAAATTAAGCCTGATGTAGTGCTGCTTGATATACAGCAAAGGAAAAATGTAAACGGGCTGAATATTTATAGTACGCTGAAAGAATCAGGTAAGGTGGCTAATATCCCGATCATTCTGATCTCGGGGCTGGAGCTTACTGAAAAAGATCTCCAGGCGCTGGGCGGGGCATTATTTCTTAAAAAGCCCTTTACCGTGGCCCAGCTAAAAGTGAAGCTGGAAGAAGTAATGGCAGCAGGTAATTCGCCGGCCTGATTTATTCGTATTCTTTTATTAGCTGTTGCATCTTCTGTTTATTTTTTTTTCGGAAATTTACTGCCTTTAAGAGACGGGCCATGTTATGTTGTACAAGCGTGCGACGCCACAGGTGCCGGGATTTATTCTATAGCTGACCCCCAAAAAATTGTATGAGAAAAATTTATTTATTTTTCATTCTCCTTGTTATTGCAAAGGGGTTAATAGCCCAGCCCGATCGATGGCAACAAAGAATAGCGTATAATATTAATGTTCGGATGGACGTGCCCTTAAACCGCTTTTCGGGAACAGAGAAAATCGACTACTGGAACAATTCTCCTGATACATTAACCCGCATCTTCTTTCATACTTACTGGAACGCTTTTCAGCCCAACAGTATGATGGATGTTCGCAGCCGCGAGTTAGGCAAAACCTATCTCGGGAAAAATCGCAGAGGCGAAGATCAGTATGACTGGGATGCCCGTGTAAAAGACCGAATCAGTAAGCTGAATGAAAATGAGATCGGTTGGCAGCATGTTTCTTCTGTTAGAATTAATGGCAAAGAACAAAAGCTTATCCCACATGAAACCATACTTGAAGTAACGCTTGATAAACCGGTTCTGCCAAAATCAAAAATTTCGCTTGATATAAGTTTTGATGCACAGGTGCCATTGCAGGTACGCAGGAGCGGCCGCGACAATGCTGAAGGTATCCGCTATAGTATGAGCCAGTGGTATCCGAAAATGGTTGAATACGATTACCAGGGATGGAACGCTAATCCTTACATAGCCCGGGAGTTTTATGGTGTATGGGGTGATTATGATGTAACGATTAACATCGATAAATCTTATATGGTAGCCGCTACCGGCGTTTTGCAAAATGCAAATGAAATTGGATACGGGTATGAAAGCCCCGGGGTAAAAATAAAACCACCTGCAGGTAATACCATTTCCTGGCATTTTACCGGTTCTAACATTCATGATTTTGTGTGGGCGGCAGATCCACAATACCGGCATTTGTCAGTAAAGGCCAAAAACGGGGTAGTATTAAATGCATTTTATAAAATAAAAGATGCATCTGCAGACAGCGCATGGAACAATGTGTTATGGGCCGCAGAGAGAGTATTGCCTTATATGGAAAAACGATTTGGACCTTATCCTTATCCTCAATATTCGTTTATACAAGGGGGCGATGGCGGTATGGAATATGCCATGGCTACGTTAATTAAGGGCCCAAGCCTTGGTACTGTTATTCATGAGTGGATGCATAGCTGGTACCAGCATATGCTGGGAACAAATGAAAGTCTTTTTCCCTGGATGGATGAAGGATTTACAACTTATGCGGAAGGAGAAATAACCAGCTTTTATAATCAGAATTATGCTACGCAATCACCCTACATTCCCACTTCTACCAAAACCTTCCTGGAAAAACAACTAGCCAATGATAAAACAAATTTACCTGCACACCAGAAAGGCAGCTACGACGGTTATTTTGATTTGGTGAAAAGCGGCAGAGAGGAACCGATGAGCACACATGCTGATCATTACAATACTAATTATGCCTATTCGAATGCGGCTTATTCAAAGGGTGCCGTTTTTCTTTCACAGCTCGGCTATATAGTTGGTGATGAGGTAAGAGATAAAATATTACTGGAATATTACAGGCAATGGCGATTTAAACATCCAAATGCAAATGATTTTATTCGTGTAGCAGAAAAACTAAGTGGTATTGAGTTGCAGTGGTATAAAGAATATTGGGTGAACTCAATTAAAACAATAGATTATGCTATTGGCGGAGTAGACGAAAGTACGGGTAAGGCCATCGTTTCTTTAAAGCGTTTGGGTAATATGCCAATGCCGGTGGATGTGTTAGTTACCTATAAAGACGGAACAAAAGAAATGCATTATATACCAATGAATTTAATGTACGGTGCAAAACCTGCTGAGTTTGGAATTAACCGTATTGTTGAAACAGAATGGAAATGGACCCACCCTGATTACCAGTTTAGTTTAACAAAAGGAGTGAAGGATATTAAGGAAATTGAAATAGATCCATCCCAAAGAATGGCGGATGTGAACAGAATTAATAATAAGATTTCAGTTCCGCAATAGAATCATTTTCGATTTAACGCTTTAACCTGGGCTTCTTCCGTTTTCCCCTGGAGAAAGTTATTTTTTAATATATAATACCTGTTTGCCTTTAAAATATTCCTGATGAAATAAATCACCGATGAGGAAACATTGCGGTCTCAATCCGCTTTCTGAAATTTCCATTGCAAGATCGCCACCTTTTAAGCACAGTAAACCATTATCCAATTCTTCATTTACTCCCTTTCTTATTAAGGGTGAACTCCATGCCCACAACTCCTTTAATGCGGTAACCGCCCGGGAAACCACGAAATCGAATTTTCGGTTTTTGATTTCTTCTGCCCTCGTATGCTGCACGGTAACATTTTTTAATCCTATGTTTTCAGCCACACCCTCCACTACTTTTAATTTCTTACCAATGCTATCCACCAGGTGAAACTGCACTTCTGGAAAAAATATGGCAAGCGGAATTCCCGGGAAACCGCCGCCGGTGCCAATATCTATGATCTCTGTTCCCGGTTTAAAATTCGCGATGGCCGCTATACTTAAAGAATGAAGTACGTGTTTAAGATAAAGACCATCGATATCTTTCCTGGAAATAACATTGATCTTTTCATTCCATTCCTTATATAACGGTTCCAGTGCAGCGAACTGTTGCAGTTGAACAGGAGTAAAATCAACAAAATAGGGAAGTATCAGTTCCAGGTTTTCTTTGGCTTCTTCCATAATGCAGGTGCAAAGACAAAATAATAAATGAACATCCAGATATCAAAGAAAATAAATAAAGGCCAGAGATCATTTTCATTTAATTTATTCATGGCCTTTTTATAAATGAACCCCTGGACAACGAGCCTTATAAGGAACAAACTGATAGTAAGCCACCAGTTAAAAAAAAGGCTGCAGATGATCAATAAAGGATAAAGCAATGCATGCGTTATAGTATACAATCCGAGTGATCTTTTATGAGCAGGCTTATAATATTTTGCTGTGGTATAATGCCGGAATTTTTGATTTATCCAGTCGCTCCATCTTTTTTTGGGATCACTTAAAGTATGTGCTTCATAATCTATAACAATGGACGTATTGGTTTTAGTTGCTACTTTATTAATAAAAAGATCATCATCTCCACCAGGAGTATGGTTAATGGAAGAGAAACCCTTGTTTTTAAAAAAGAGGTCTTTTTTATAAGCAAGATTTCGGCCTACGCCCATATATGTTTTGCCTGCCAGCGCATACGACAGGTAGAGTAACGCTGTATGAAAGGTTTCAAATCTTATCAATTTGTTTAATAGTCCGGGTAATTTATGATAAGCGCCATATCCGAGAACTATTTCTGTTCCCGCGGCAAATCCATCCTGCATTTTTTTCATCCAGTGCTCACTCGCAGGAACACAATCAGCATCCGTTAACAAAACAATTTCATACTTAGCTGTTTTAATGCCAATCGATAATGGAAACTTTTTACCCGGTATCATTTTGGCTTCCTGTGTAAGCGGAACAGCCACCAGGTTTTTAAAAGACTTTCGAAACTCATCCAGCAAATATTTCGATTCATCGGTGCTGTTATCATTTATAACAATCACTTCATGTGTGCTTTTATAATCCTGCACTAATATTCCGGGTAAATTTCTCGCCAGGTTATGCGCCTCATCTCTTCCGCAAATAATTACAGATACAGGATATTCCTGGCTTTGTGTTTTTTGTTTGGGTTGATAAAAAGCCAGCCTTCTAAAAAAATAAAGCTGATAAAATAATTGAACAAGAATAACAAGACAAAAAAGAATAAAAAGCGCCAGCCAGGTTTCATCGGGGAGATTCATCCGGCAAAAATAAGGGCTTCGGATTTTAGTTTTGGGAATCAGTTTTCAGAGTTGGTTTTCAGATTTCGGATTCAGTTTCCGGTTTTCAGTTTTCGCGGAGTCGCCGGTAGTGAAGTTTTACGGAGAACCGAAAACCGAATTCCGAACTCCGAACTCCCCTGCCTTACATTTGCATTATGGCTTCACTCAGTTTTCAATTACAACAGGCAGACACAGGTTCTAGTGCAAGAGCAGGAATGATTACTACGGATCACGGCCCTGTTCAAACACCGATTTTTATGCCGGTTGGCACCGCGGGCAGCGTAAAAGCCGTAACGCAGCCACAGTTAAAAAATGAAATTAATGCGCAGATTATTTTGGGTAACACCTATCATTTATATCTCCGCCCGGGAACAGCGGTAATGGAAGCTGCGGACGGTCTGCATAATTTTACTGGCTGGGACAGACCCATTCTTACTGATAGTGGCGGATACCAGGTTTTCTCCCTGGCGGCCAACAGGAAACTGACAGAAGAGGGTGCCTTATTTCAATCTCATATAGACGGTAGCCGGCATTTATTTACACCAGAATTTGTAATGGATATTCAGCGAAGTATCGGGGCTGATGTTATTATGGCTTTTGATGAATGCCCGCCGTATCCGAGCGAATATGCTTATGCAAAAAAAAGTATGGACTTAACCCATCGCTGGCTGGACAGGTGTTTTAAAAGAATGGATGAAACAACCCCTAAATATCATCACACCCAAAATCTTTTTCCTATTGTGCAAGGCAGCACATATAAGGATCTCAGGACAGCATCATGCGAATATGTTTCCTCAAAAAATGCCACCGGAAATGCAATAGGTGGTTTAAGCGTTGGGGAAACCGAAGAGTTAATGTATGAATTTACTGCGCTTTGCTGTGAGCATCTCCCGGCTGATAAACCACGCTACCTGATGGGAGTTGGCACACCATGGAATATACTTGAATGCATCAGCCTGGGCGTGGATATGTTCGATTGTGTAATGCCTACACGTAACGGAAGAAACGGTATGCTGTTCACAACAAAAGGTGTTATCAATATTAAAAATAAAAAATGGGCCACCGATTTTTCACCTATAGATGATGGCCTCGCCACTGAAACCAGTAATTATTATTCAAAGTCTTATCTCAGGCATTTGTTTGTAAGTAATGAAATACTTGGTTTACAAATAGCCAGCATTCAAAACCTGTCTTTTTATTTATGGCTGGTAACCGAAGCAAGAAAACAAATTATGCAGGGTAATTTTTCCTCGTGGAAGAACGAGATGGCAATTGTTACCAGACAGCGTCTTTAACTTTCCCACCAGCACATAAAGTTCTTTAAAGTTCATGCTTCTTTGCGTTTAGCCTTCATAGGCATCTTCTTTCACAATATGCCAACGCTTTTTAATTTACTTTTGATCCAGGCAAACGTATTTTCTCCCTCAGCATGAAGAAATTAGACTGGTACATACTAAAAAAGTTTTTAATTACTTTCTTCTTTTGCATTCTTCTTTTTACCATTATCGCGGTCGTAATTGATATCAGCGAAAAAACAGATGATTTTGTAAAGTCGGGGTTAACTACCAGGAAGATCATCACCAATTATTACTTCGGCTTTGTTCCCCATATCATGGCGCTCTTATTTCCCTTGTTTGTTTTTATTGCAGTAATTTTTTTTACATCTAAAATGGCCGGCCGCAGTGAGATCATTGCCATCCTTGCAAGTGGTATCAGTTATCGCCGTATGCTGGTGCCTTATTGGATCGGCGGGATATTGCTTGCTTTAATGCTGTGGTTTGCCAATCATATGCTTATTCCCAGGGCACAGGAACTCCGGACTGATTTTGAAGCGAGGTATGTGAATGGCAACTCCAGTTATAACCCGCTCATGCGAACCACCAGTAATATTTATTTCAGGGTTGATACTTTTACTTATGCAGGCATACATTATTATGATACAGGTTCAAAATCGGGTGGCCCTTTTTTCATGCATAAAATAATTAAGAACCAGCTTGTTTATAATTTAAGGGCAGAGACCATAAGATGGGATACTGCCAAGAAAAAATGGTCGCTTCAGACAGTAATAGAAAGAAAAATTCACCCGCTGAAAGAGGAGGTAAGTTCCGAAACAACAAGGGATATGAATTTCAATTTCAAACCATTCGATCTTTCCCGTGATGAATATGCAAAAAATAAATTAACCACCCCGGAGCTAAACCAGTTCATTAAGCTGGAAGAACTGAGAGGATCAGAACAGATCAATGAACTTAAAATTGAACGTTATAAAAGAGATGCATCGGCTGCATCTGTAATGATTTTAACATTGATAGGTGTTGCTGTTGCATCCCGTAAGGTTAGGGGCGGCAGTGGTATGCACCTGGCAATCGGTTTTCTAACAGCGGCAATGTTTATTCTAACAGACCGCTTCTCCACCATATTTTCTACTAAGGGAAATTTGCCTCCTTTGCTGGCAGCCTGGATACCGGCTTTTATTTTTATTGTTGTTGCTTATTTCTTTTACCGCAGGGCACCGAAATAAGTCCTGCAGTGGGCACGATACCATTGCACGATGTAACGACTTGTAAGTATCGTACATCGTACACCATACATCGCACATGCGGTATCATTCGTATAAATCCTGTAACAAATAACCTGTTCTTTCCTACCTTTATAGTGCATTTTAAAACCTTAATGCTTAGCTGTATATAAAATTTGCGCAATGGGAGTGGTTAAAGATAAATTCAAGTTGAAAGCTGAAGCGGCAGGAGCCGAAATCAAAGATTTATTGAAGGAACATGGTAATAAAAAAATTGGTGAAGTAACGCTTTCCCAGGTTTACCAGGGCATGCGTGGAATAACCGGGCTGGTTACAGAAACCAGTTTGCTGGATCCGCAGGAAGGCATCAGGTTCCGCGGTTTTTCGATCCCTGAATTACAACAAAAATTACCGAAAGCCCCGGGTGGTGATGAACCACTTCCGGAAGGATTATTTCATTTGATGCTGGTAGGCGAATTGCCGACCGAAGATGATGCACAACATATTACTTCTGTGTGGCAAAGAAGAAGTCATGTACCCAATCATGTTTTTGCAACAATTGATGCACTGCCAATTACAGCCCACCCGATGACTATGTTTGTAATCGGGGTGATGGCCCTCCAGACTGAAAGTAATTTTGCTAAAGCTTATGCAAAGGGCATAAATAAAAAAGATTACTGGGAACCCGTATTCGATGATGCGATGGATCTGATCGCACGGCTTCCCAGGATCGCTGCATATGTATACCGCCGCAAGTATAAAAATAATGAGCACATACAACCGAATGGTTTGCTCGACTGGGCAGGTAATCTCGCTCACATGATGGGTTACGAAGATGAAAGTTTTAAAGAGTTGATGCGTCTTTATATGACCATACATGCCGATCATGAAGGTGGTAATGTTTCAGCACACACTACACACCTTGTCGGATCTGCATTAAGTGATCCTTATTTAAGTTTTGCTGCTGGGATGAATGGTCTCGCCGGGCCTTTGCACGGACTGGCAAACCAGGAAGTGATCAAATGGATATTTGAAATGAGGGAAGAACTGGGAACAGAAGAACCTAGCCAGGAACAAATTGCGGCTTATGTAAAAAAGACTTTAGAAGGTGGTAAAGTGGTTCCGGGTTATGGCCATGCGGTGTTGCGTAAAACAGATCCCCGTTTTACTGCACAAATGGAATTTGGAAAAAAGCATATGCCCGATGATCCGCTGGTGAAAACCGTTTGGAACATTTATGAAGCAGTTCCGCCAATACTGCAATCACTCGGTAAGATTAAAAATCCATGGCCGAATGTAGATGCGCATAGTGGTGCTTTACTGGTATATTTTGGAATGAAGGAATACGAATTTTATACTGTTCTATTTGCTGTGAGCCGCTCTTTAGGAGTACTGGCAAGTCTTTGCTGGGACAGGGCCCTGGCCTTTCCTCTCGAAAGACCAAAAAGTGTTACCACGGAATCTGTAAAAGGATGGCTGGAAGGAAAAGATGAGATATGGGGTGAATAAAAACAATAAATATTATTAAGCCCGCAATCTGCGGGCTTTTTTATTGGCATTATTAAGCAATTTTTTATGTTGATCGTTTAAGTTATAAAACATTCAGTAAGCAAAAAGTATTGCTGATTTATTTATACAACCTCCATCGTAATTCTTATTTTTAAGTATGAAAAAAATATTCCTCTTCATACTTGTCTGCATCAGCATCAGCGCTATTGCACAGAATCAACAACGATACCAGCAAAACATAAAAAGTTTTTATAAATATTATCAATCTGGTAATGCTGATAGTTCTTACTTATTATTTGGTGAGACTATGAAAAAAGCAGTTACCCCTGCAAGATGGAACGCTATGCTGCCGCAGATAAAAATGCAAATGGGTTCTTTGCAACCATTTAAATATCTCAGTAAAAGGCCTGGTCAGTTTGTTTATAGTTCTCCTGCAGAAAAATCGGCGGTAGATCTGATGCTGGCCCTCGATTCTTCTACTTCATTAGTGGAAGGATTCTTTTTTCTTCCCCGGCCATCAACCGATTCGTTAAGTAAAACAAATATCACAGTTAACACGCCAAAAGGAAATCTATATGGAACACTTGCGATGCCTGCAGGTGCTACTGTTCAAGTTCCTGTTGTATTAATTATCGCCGGTTCCGGGCCCACAGACCGCAATGGCAATTCTTCACCCGGCTATACGATGAATTCATACAAAATGCTGGCGGCAGAATTATCGAAATCTGGTATCGCCTCGGTTAGGTATGATAAGAGAATGATCGGTGAAAGCACTGATTCTAAAATGAAACAGGAAGATGTTCGCTTCGAAGATTATTTAAATGATGCCGTGCTTTGGGTGGAAAAATTACAGGGTGATTCAAGGTTTTCTAAGGTGATTATTCTAGGGCATAGCGAAGGTTCTTTAATTGGAATGATGGTGGCACAAAGAACAAAAGCGAATGCCTTTGTTTCTGTAGCTGGTGCCGGTGAGAATGCATACGATATTTTAAAGCGCCAGACAGAACAGGCTTCCCCGGCGTATGCAAAAGCAGCATGGCCCATATTAGATAGTTTAAAGGCCGGGCATACAGTAAGCAAAGTGGATCCGATGGTGAGTGCAATTCTTGATCCGTCTATTCAGCCTTATATGATCTCCTGGTTCAGGTACAATCCATTAACATGGATCAGTAAATTAAATATGCCCGTTATGATCATACAGGGTACTACCGATTTACAGGTAACCGTAGATGATGCAAGAAGATTGAAAGTCGCACAACCCGGTGCATTTTTAAAGATCATTGAAGGAATGAGCCATATTATGAAAGATGGCCCTGCAGACAGGCAGGCCAATTTCGAAACGTATAAACAACCCGATCTTCCGCTTAATAAAGAATTTGTTGAGACCGTAATTGATTTTATAAAAAGAGTTTAAACAATAGTAAAGCCAGTGAAACTTTGCTGATCGGTTTCTTTAACTATAAGTTCTGTTACCTGTGCCCGACGCGGACCTTTTCTGCACCATGTAATAAATTCTTCTGTTGTTGAATTCTGTCCGCATGCAACTGCTTCCACATTTCCATCATCCGTGTTTTTTACCCAGCCGGTAATACCGAGTTCATCTGCTTTTTCTTTTGCAGATACACGGAAGAAAACACCCTGGACTTTTCCTTTGATAATTAAATGAAATGCAGGCATCACTAAAAATAAATTCTAATATCTAAATTCTAAGGCAAAGAATGTTCCTTTTAGAATTTAGATATTAGATATTATAGTGGTTGGGTTATTTAAAAAGAGAAAGCACCAGGTTTCGTCTATCATATATACCGAAGTACATACTGCTTACTGACCTGATGCTTTCGTTGAAGAGCGTCTGACCTTTGACAGCCTTTCACTCCCAACTTTGATCTTGATGAGCTTCCTGTTACGGTCCTTCATTTAAGATCTTCACTGAATGTAGCAGCCATTGCTGACTTTACTCTTCAGCACGGTCAGTTTTATCGCCTTTGACAGCTTACTCTTAACCGTTGGATGAATCAGTTTACCGTTGCCAGTTCTTTAGTCATCCGATTAAGTACCTCCGCCTTTGACAGCCAGGCTCTTAATCTTTCTGCCGCATGTGTAAGCCGTTGCCAGCTCTTCAATTTCAGCAAGGAGAAGAATTCGCCTTTTACAGCTGGTTCTAACCCTTTGGTAGTTGTTACTTCCGTTGCCGTTTTCACACTACCGGTTAAAACGTTTTGCCTTTGACAGCTTCCCCGCTTTAACCTTTCGGTGAATAAGGTGAGCCATTACTGGTTTCTTATTCTCCAGGACAGGAACATACTTTTGACGGTCGTCCCTAACCTTCGGCTGACTGAGTTTACCGTTGCCGGTTCTTTTTTCAGCCTGAAAAACCGAAGACTTTGTTCATTGCTGTTCTGATCTTCTGTTTTCCGATGATTTCCGGTCTGCCTTGCGACTTTCCGTTCTCATCTCAACCAGCATTTCAATTTCTCTTTTGAGGGATACGTTGCGCTCAATTGTAGATACAAGATAGTTCGGCTTATAAGCTGTTTCCAAATATTTTCACCTTTTGATACGCACTTGTTTTTAACCAGCTTATGCACATTTCAAAAGGCTGAAATCCACATTTTAAGGGGTAAAAACACAGCTAATCCGCATTTGTCGCACCGCCGATGGTAACAACTGAATTAATATTATCTTGACGCGAAATTTTTCTTTACATGTCTACCCACAATGAGCTGCATAAAGAGTTTGAATTAGAGCGGATGATCCTTTTTAGTGACGCCGTTTTTGCTATCGCGATCACTTTACTGATTATAGAGATCAAGTTCCCGGAAATTGAAAAAGGCGCTTCTGCCCACGAGGTATGGAAGGCTTTTAAACCAGTAGTCATCAGGTTCCTGGGGTTTATGCTGAGTTTCTTTTTTATCGGAATGGTATGGGCACGTCACTTAAAACTATTTAAATACCTGCGCCGCTATAATAACGGAGTGATTGCAAGGAACCTTGTTTTTCTTTTTTTTATTGTGTGTTTCCCGTTAACGGCCTCAGGTATTACAGAACATATAAGACCGGGTTTTTTACTCCCGATTACGCTTTATCTTATTAACCTGGCTTGCGTTGCTATAGCGCAATACATCCTCTGCAGTTATATGTTCAGCGATAAAAGAACTTTGGCCATGCCGGGCTTTGCTGCAGAGAAAAAATATATACTTCTTCAGAGCAGCCTGGGAGCAATGGCCCTGGGAATGGGGGTTGCAGTTGAGGTAACGCTTTCCTCTTTATTCCCGCAGCAAGTAGAACTGCCCCTGTATAGTATGTACGTGATACCGGTCATAATGTTTATCGGGAGGAGATTCATAAAAAAATATAAGCCGGCTAAAACCGCAGACTAAAGCTCAATTGAAAACGGGACGTTCAACCGAGCGTGGCAAGGAACGATCAACATGAAAAACCGCTGCTGGTCAACAAAATCTTAGTCCTATTCATTTTACCTGTCATTTTACCATCGTATCTTCGCCGCTCTTTAAAAAATAGTACAGCGAATGATTAGTGTAAGAAACGTAACCCTGGCTTATGGGAAAAGGGTTTTGTTTGATGAGGTAAACCTCAATTTTATCAAGGGTAATTGTTATGGAGTGATCGGCGCCAACGGTGCGGGTAAATCTACTTTTCTTAAAATTCTAAGCGGTGAAATAGAACCGAATAAAGGTAATGTTGAAATTTCTCCCGGCGAACGTCTCGCAGTTTTACGGCAAAATCAATATGAATTTGATGAAATAAAAGTGCTGAATGTGGTGCTGATGGGCCATAAAAAATTATGGGAAGTTCTGCACGAGCGGGAAACACTTTATGCTAAAGAAGAATTTACGGAAGAAGACGGTATGAAGGCTGCCGAACTGGAAGGTGAATTTGGCGAAATGGGAGGATATGAAGCGGAAAGCGATGCCGCAAGTTTATTAGGAGACCTTGGAATTAAAGAGAATTATCACCAGAGTTTGCTGAGTGAAATTCCATCTAATATGAAAGTGCGGGTGTTGCTGGCTCAAGCACTTTTTGGTAACCCCGATATTTTATTGCTGGATGAACCTACGAACGGACTTGATATTGAAACCATCGGCTGGCTGGAAAACTTTTTAGCCGATTATGAAAATATCGTACTTGTTGTTTCGCATGACCGGCACTTTTTAGATGCGGTATGTACGCACGTTGCGGATGTGGACAGGGCAAAAATTAAAATATTTACGGGTAACTATACTTTCTGGTACGAGTCTTCGCAATTGATGGCTCGCCAGATGACTGATAAAAACAAAAAAGTAGAGGATAAGCGCCAGGCATTGTTAGACTTTATTGCCCGTTTCTCTGCGAACGCGTCGAAAAGTAAACAGGCAACATCGCGTAAAAAAGCATTGGAAAAATTAACGATTGAAGATATTGAACCTTCTAACAGGCGCTACCCGGGAATTATTTTTCAGCCATTGCGTGAAGTAGGTAACCAGATTTTGAACGTTGAAAACCTGAGCACTTCTATCGAAGGAAAAAAATTATTTGATAAGGTTACATTCAGTATTAATAAAGGTGAGAAGATCGCTTTTCTAAGCCGCAACCCTTTGGCGGTTACAAATTTCTTCGAGATCATTAACAAGAATATGGAAGCCGAAGGTGGTAAATATGAATGGGGAACAACCATTACAAAAGCTTATTTGCCTGTTGAGAATAATGAGTTCTTTAATAATTCACTAACACTGCTCGACTGGTTAAGACAATATGTGCCCCCACATGTTACGGATGCTGACGAGCCCTTCATCAGAGGATTTTTAGGAAAGATGTTATTTAGTGGTGATGACATTTTAAAGAAGACAAACGTATTGAGCGGAGGAGAAAAAGTGCGCTGCATGATCAGCAGGATGATGTTGCAAAATCCCAATGCGATTGTGCTGGATCAGCCAACAAATCACCTTGACCTTGAAAGCATTCAGAGTTTTAATGAAGGTTGCCAGACCTTCCCGGGAATCGTATTGCTTACTTCGCATGATCATACATTTATGCAAACTGTAGCCAACAGAATTATTGAATTAACGCCGAAAGGAATTATCGATAGATTAATGAGTTTTGATGAATATATGGAAGATGAGAGAGTGAAGGTTTTAAAAGAAGAGATGTATAATTAAAATTATTTTGATCTTAAAAGAAGTCCGGTCATGCCGGACTTCTTTGTTAATAGGTTCTTGCCTGCTACAACAATTGTGGTAATGATTTTTTAAAGCCTTCTTATATCGTTACTGACGTTCAGGTAGCAAAAATTGTTAAAACAAAATTTACAAGCACACTCCCCGATGTTATGAAAATCGACCAGGAATTCATCCGTGCTATACAATTAATTCCTGCGGACCTGCAAATGGAACCTGTTGCGGGAGGCGTCTCTAAAGCCGGCGATTTAGCCTATGTCTATGGAAATCTCACCTATAAAGATTCAAAAGAAAACTACCTGAGAGTGTGGCAGCGCACTTCTTCAGGATGGAAAACTATTCTGCAAGTGTTAAAATGGTAAAGCCTGCCGTCTCCGGTTAGCCATCAATTTGTTAACTTCGCCGCAATTTAGAAAGTTTGATTATTGACATAAATCTTCTACGATGGCAGACATTTTCGAAAGACTAACGAAAAATTCAGGACCACTGGGTCAGCATCGCGAAAGGGCACATGGTTATTTTGCTTTTCCAAAACTGGAGGGAGAGATCGGCAACCGGATGAAGTTCCGTGGTAAGGAAATGATAGTGTGGAGCTTAAACAATTATCTCGGCCTGGCCAATCATCCCGAAGTAAGAAAAGCCGACGCAGAGGGCGCCGCGCAATATGGACTGGCCTTACCTATGGGGGCAAGAATGATGAGCGGGAACAGTAATTATCACGAACAACTGGAAGCAGAACTGGCGGCGTTTGAATCAAAAGAAGATACCCTTTTATTAAATTTTGGTTACCAGGGGATGGTGAGTATTATCGATGCGCTTTGCAGCCGCCACGATGTGATCATATACGACGCGGAAAGTCATGCATGTATTATAGACGGGCTTCGCCTGCATCCCGGCCACCGCTATGTTTTCAAACATAACGACCTGGAAGATTTCGAAAAACAATTACAAAGAGCGGTGGCGCTCATAGACAAACAAAAAGCAGGCGGTATCCTGGTTATTACTGAAGGTGTTTTTGGAATGGCCGGCGACCAGGGCAAATTAAAAGAGATCATTGCGTTAAAATCCAAATACGAATTTCGTTTGTTAGTAGATGATGCACATGGTTTTGGAACATTGGGAAAAACCGGCGCAGGTGCCGGCGAAGAACAAGGCGTGCAGGATGGCATTGATCTTTATTTTTCAACTTTTGCAAAGTCGATGGCTTCTATTGGCGCATTTGTATCAGGGCCAAAAACCATCATCGATTATATCCGTTATAATATTCGTTCCCAAATTTTTGCAAAGAGTTTGCCGATGCCGCTGGTGATCGGTAATCTTAAGCGGCTTGAATTATTACGCAATCATCCTGAATTAAAAGATAAACTTTGGAGCAATGCTTTAAAGTTGCAGAACGGCTTAAAAGAAAAAGGCTTCGATATTGGTAAAACAGATTCCGTTGTCACACCTGTGTATATGAAAGGTGGAGTAGAAGAAGCTACAGCCATGGTGATGGATATTCGCGAGCACTATGGAATTTTTTGTTCCATTGTTCTTTATCCGGTTATTCCAAAGGGCCATATTATTTTCCGGTTAATTCCAACAGCCGTTCATACGGATGAGGATATTAAAGAAACACTAAAAGCCTTCGAAGAAACAAAACATAAATTGGATGCGGGAAGTTATAAAGCAGACGAAATTCCTGATATGGCCGAAGCCGCCACTGATAAGCGTTTTGAATATCTGAATCACAAATTGAAAAATAAATAGTGGAGATGTTAGTATAGCGTACGTAGTATTTAGATTTCAGTATTCAGATTTCAGTATCCGGTATTCAGAATTTAAAGTTTAGAATTTAGTATTTAGATTTTAGTATTTAAAATCAATATAAAGAGTCACACTGTTGTGTGACTTTTTTTTTGAGCCCGGCTGTATAACATTTTTCAGCTTAGTTGCGTCGCACAATTGATCGTCCTGTACAGTGATGAGGTGAGTTATTTTTTCATAATAAAAAAAGGCCATTCTTTTTTTAATGATGCTTTTATCAAAAACGTAATTAATCCTGTCGTAATAACTATTACACCAGAGATCATCATGGTCATTCCTGTTGAATAAAAGATAAACAGCCACAATAAAATTCCAATGATCGCCGGGATAGGAAACAAAGGCATTTTCCATTTAAAAACGTTCAATCCTTTCCGTTTGGCTAAAAGAATCAATCCAATCCCCTGTCCTATAAATTGAATTAATATCCGCATGGCCAGGATTCCTTCGATAACTTCTTTCAATCGGAACAGCATACTAAAAATAAAAGCCACTGCACCAAGCGCCAGCAAAGAGACATAAGGGAAATTTTTTGTTGGATGAAGTTTTGCAAAAACACTAAAGAAAGCGCCGTCTTTAGCCGCGGCGTATGGAATTCTGCTATACCCCAGTGTCGCGGAAAATATAGAAGCAAATGCCACCCAGAGAACCATCACGGTAATAATTTTGGCTGCACCTGCTCCGTAAAGCGATTGAATAAATTCACTGATCACAAATTTGCTGGTTTGAATTTGTTGCATAGGAAGCACTGAGGCAACGCTGATATTCATTGCGAGATAAAGCAGCGCAATTCCTGTAATAGAAATGAACATGCTTCGCGGAATATTCTTTTCCGGATTTTTGATCTCACTTCCTAAATGGCAAACATTGTAATAACCAAGATAACTGTAGATCGTTTTTACACTTGCAAAACCAATCGCGGCGGCAAATGCATGATTCAATTTTAACCCATCATTAATGTGTAAAACCGGAGCACTGAAATTTCCATGAAGCAGGCCTCCTGCAATGATCCATCCTAATGTGAGTAATACACCACACCATAAAAAAACACTGATCCTGCCAACAGATTCTGTTTTCCTGTAAAGCAGCACAACTACTAATATTACAAGTGTACCGCTAAATAATTTTGGAGAAATGCCCGGCCACAAAAAACCTGCATACTGGGAAAATCCTATCGCAGCAGAAGCCAGCACCAGCGGAGCCTGTATCATCGTTTGCCACACGAATAAAAAACTCATCAGTTTGCCCCACTTCGGGCCATATCCTTCTTTTAAGAAATTATAGCTTCCGCCTGCCAGTGGAAAAGTAGAACCTAACTGGCTCCAGGTCATGGCATCAATATAAGAAAGAAAAGCGCCTGCGATCCATGCATAAAGAAAAGAAGGACCCTGCATGGTTTCTGCAACCACACTCAGCACAACAAAGGGCCCGATCCCGATCATGTCTATCATGTTAATAGCAGTCGCCTGTAATAAACCGATACGACGTTCCGGTAACTGGGGTTTGTTCATGTGCGCTTCAAAAGTATTTATTTGTTACTTTGATCGTTGATTATGGAAAGAAAGTTTTTAACAGTCGGTTGGGCAAGTGGTTCCAATATCTATGAAGTCAATGTAAGGCAATATACCAAAGAAGGAACTTTTAATGCCTTCAGTTTACACCTTCCAAGATTAAAACAGATGGGTGTAGATATCTTATGGTTCATGCCGGTAACACCTATCAGTATAAAGGGCCGGCAGGGAAGTTTGGGCAGTTATTATGCATGCAGCAATTACGCTGCCGTTAACCCCGAGTTCGGAAGCATAGATGATTTTAAAAATCTCGTGAACCAGGCCCATGAATTAGGAATGAAAGTAATCATCGACTGGGTCGCTAATCACACAGGCTGGGATCATCACTGGGTTAATGAGCATCCTGAATGGTATAAAAAAAATGAGAAAGGAGAATTCTTTGACGAGCATAACTGGATCGATGTGATCGATTTAAATTTTGTTGTAAAAGAAATGCGTGAAGAGATGATCCGTTGTATGCAGTTCTGGGTTTCTGAATGCGGCATCGATGGTTTTCGCTGCGATATGGCTCATCTTGTTCCCATTGATTTTTGGTTTGAGGCAAGAACCGCCTGCGAGCATTCAAAGAAATTATTCTGGCTGGCTGAATGCGAGGCCGTAGAATATCATGAAGTGTTTGATGTCTCCTACGGCTGGGAATGGATGCAGGTGAGCAGGAAACTAATACAGGGAGAATACGGTATGGACTATGTTTATCAGACACTGCATAAATATTTGCAGTATCCGGCCGGTTCACAAAAATTATTATTCACCACCAATCATGACGAAAATTCCTGGAACGGAACTGAATATGAAAAATATGGTGAGGCTGCCAAGGCATTCGCGGTTTTCAGCTGTACATTCCCCGGTATCCCCTTAATTTATAGCGGCCAGGAAAAACCCAATAAAAAAAGATTATTATTTTTTGATAAGGATGAGATCAACTGGGATGGCCCATTACAATTGCAGGGCTTTTATCAAAAATTATTATCTCTCAGAAAGACTAATGAAGCCTTTCAGTTTGAAACTGAAATTCAAATTTTTGATCATGAAAATAAAAATAAGGTACTCGCTTATTTGTGTTATAAAAACCAGTCGAAAGTAATCGTGATACTAAATTTCCTGGCTTCGGAAAGGATAATTATTGATCTGCAACATGAACTGATAAAGGGTGATTATATCAATTTATTTTCCGGCCGGCCTCATCACTTCGAATCGAATTTAAATATTGGGTTGTACCCTGGCGAGTTTGTAATTTATCATACAGAAAAATAAGAAGGGTAGCGTTTGCTACCCTTTCTAAAAAATATATATCTGCCATTATTGATCATCGCCATAGCCGCTATCACCCAAATTCAAAGGATATCCATACTGGCCATCATAGCCGGGATAAACACCTTCAAGCCTTACGGTTCCATTAGCGGCGCTTAATAATTTATTTAGTTCGTCAAGCGTTTTTACATCCTGCCCATTTACACTTGTAATAATAAATCCTTCCTGCATCCTTGTTCCCTTTAAAATACCTGTTCCTAATTTTTTCACAACAATTCCGCCTTGAATATTACTTTTTTTAGCCGTCGCATTATCAACTGTTGCAAGTTCTGCACCTCCTAATTTTTCTGACAAAGTTTCAGCGGTAACCTGGCTGTAATTGCCAGACCTGTTCTTCAATGTTACGGATGTGTTGTATTCTTTTCCATTACGCACATAACTTACACTTATCTTATCTCCCGGTTTATAACGCGATACCTGGTCCTGTAATTCTGGCCCGCTGCCGATTGTTACGCCGTTGATCTTTGTTACAAAATCACCTTTGGTAATTCCTGCTGCTTTAGCGGCTCCTTCAGGATCCACCCCTGAAACATAAATTCCATCCCCTTCTTTAATCCCCTCTGCTTTTTTCTGCTCATCGGTGATCTGTTCATTAGGATAAGTAATACCAATAAATGCTCTTTGAACAGTTCCGAATTTGATCAGGTCATTGATTACTTTTTTTACGATGTTAACCGGAATAGCGTAAGAGTAACCAGCGTATGAGCCCGTTGGAGAAGCGATAGCTGAATTAATACCGATCAGTTCACCATTTGTATTTACCAATGCACCACCACTGTTACCGGGGTTTACTGCAGCATCAGTTTGAATGAACGATTCGATCGGGTATTTGCCGCGGTTAATGCCGATAGCTCTTGCTTTTGCACTAATGATACCTGCCGTAACTGTTACGTCAAGATTTAAAGGGTAACCAATTGCAAGTACCCATTGGCCTAATTTTGATTCATCACTGTTTCCATAAACGAGATAAGGGAAATTGTTTCCGTCAATTCTTATTACAGCGATATCACTGTTGGGATCGGCGCCAACAACAGTTGCTTTATAGCTGCGTTTGTTCGCGAGTGTAACATTAATTTCATCCGCCCCGTCAACCACGTGATTATTAGTCACGATATATCCGTCCTGGCTGATCAGTACACCGCTTCCGCTTGCTCTTTGCTCAGGCGTCATTTGAGATCTGGGTCCGCCAAAGAAATCCCCGAAGTCATCACCAAAAAGATCAGACAGCGGATTTTTTCCACGTGGAAGATTATTAGTTATTTGTTTCGATTTCGTTCTTGTTTTGATGTGTACGACTGCGGGGGTAGCAGAAGTAGCTGCGGCACTAAAGTCCACTGCTGTGCCGGGTGCATTTTTAGCATCGAAAAAACCTGCATAATTAACAGGTAATTTTCCCGGTTGCTGCAAGCCTGCATACTGGGTCTGCGAAAATTTGTTATAGCCCCAAACACTCAAAACAGCGGTAGAGGCACTTAGCACAACTACCATGAGAATACTTTTGAGTTTCATTTTTACTCCGGTTTTTTATAGTTTACAATATTACTGTCTGGTCAAAAGATATGCCTTTCCGTTAGCAAATAAACGAACCTGTTTAAAAGTCAGGTCTGCCATTAAAACCATTTAACAAATGTTTGACGAAGATGCTCGTATTTCACTGGTTTTTATAAGGAACAGAGAAATTGAAGTGTGTCAGTTCCATCAGCATAATCTGTCAGTTTTGGGTGCTGAGAATCGCCAAAGGGGACCTGGTTTTTTCCAACTATACATTGAATGCGCTCATTGTGCTTCAGGTGGCCGGCAATGTCTTCAGAAGGTTGATAGAAGCTATAGTTGACCCGGCTCACAGGGGCGAATACACTATCATTTTGTATAAGCAGCACCGATCCATTGGTCATATAATATTGCCTGTTTAACATTACTAAAGCCAGCTGGTAATCGTAATTATGTTTGTACTTATGAAAATCCAGCAGGTATTCATATTTATTTAGTGACTTTACCAAGGGTTCAAAATCGTACCCTTCGGGAACAAATAGTTTGGTAACATTCCTGCAACCAAGGCCGAAGTATACCTGGATATCATCAGCCAATGCTGACAAATCTTCAGTTGTTTCTGAGCCGGTTAAGATGGCCACCGAAGTCCGGTTCTTTCGGATAATATTGGGGTACTTCCCGAAATAATACTCAAAATACCGACCCGTATTGTTGCTCCCGGTGGCAATGTAAGCATCGCACCCCTTCAACTGCTCAGCAAAAGAGACATCATTTTGAACCAGGTGATCCCACTCATATAGCTTCTTAACCAAATGCTTTATTAATACTTCATCTTTTGAAGATGCCTTAATCACCTGGCTGTGCCCGCTGATAAAAACCGATAAAAAGTCATGAAAACCAACAAGCGGAATGTTCCCCGCCATCACCACGCCCACAGTTTTAGAATGCTCCTGTACATGGGGAATAGCGTACTGCTGCGCCCATTTTTCCAGGCTTTCTTTTTCCAGAAATGAAGTATAAATATTCTTTGCGGCCCGTTCGATAAATGCAGGAATAAACCATGGGTTTTCACGCGACGCCTTTTGTTTTATCTCCTGCCATTCGGCAGAATTGCTTTTCATGTATTCACCCAATTTTGCCAATAACTCAATTCGTTCTTGTAAATCCATCTTTCCGTGTATTTTTGACGTGCAAAATTATCTGACTAACGCTTAATAACTGAATTTTTATGGCCATTAAGATAACGGATGAATGTATTAACTGCGGTGCATGCGAACCGGAGTGTCCCAATAACGCCATTTATGAAGGCGGAGTTGAATGGGCAATGTCTGACGGAACAACGCTTAAAGGTTCTTATACTTTAATCGATGGAACCGTAATTACTGCCGAACAACGCAACGAACCTATTAGTAACGATATGTATTACATCGTTCCTAATAAATGTACTGAATGCCAGGGCTTTCATGAGGAGCCGCAATGTGCTGCCGTTTGCCCGGTAGATTGTTGTATACCCGATGAAATGTACAGGGAAACAGTTGATGATCTTCTCGCAAAAAAAGAAAAACTGCATATTTAGTTTCTTTTTTTTAAAACTGTTTATAATTTTACATCAAACAACAGTTGTTGTCGTTTTGGCAACATTTAAACGGCGGGTGATATTTCCCGCAACTAAGGTGAAGGACCATTATTCTTCACCTTTTTTATTTTTTTTA
>JAQBNK010000134.1 GCA_028288595.1 Chitinophagaceae bacterium | reverse complement strand
ATTTTCCTGGAAGGCAATACTAAGATCTGTAATGCTTAAGTTTCCCAACACATACCTGTCTTTTGCGATCTGGTATTTTTCTGAAGCAATACTGTCGGCCTGTGCAGTGAGTAACAATTGTTCTTTCATCATATCGAACAAAGTAACCTGCGTAATTATTTCCTGCGTAAAAATGTCCTTATCCTGCTGAACCGCGTATTCTGTAAACTGTTTATTGGCTTCGGCGGTTTTTAATCTTGATTTCGATCTTCCCCAATCGAGTATGGGTATATCAAATTCAAGTTGCAATAATTGCTGGTTCAATGGTGACTGGTAAACTTTAGAAACGGTCGTGGCGCTTTTTGAAAAACCAAGTCTCGCTGTTAATGTAGCATTCAATCCATTATCGCCCTTTGCTTTTGCAACATCCCTTTTTGCTTCTGCTATCTTTCGTGTAAATGCAATCGCATCGGAACGGTTTGCATAGGCTTCCGCCAAAACTTTCGCAGTATCCACTGTCATATTAATTGTTGCCCCCGGAAGTGCCAGCGCAATTTTATCTGTATTGGTTAAACCGATATAAGAACGAAGGTTTAGCGTGGCGATCTCCATATCCCGCTTTGCAATTCCTACCGCTTTCTGCGCTTTTAAAAGTTCAAGTTTCAACTGCAGTATTTCGTTGCGTGAAATTTTCCCCATATCAAATTTCTCATTGGCAATCCGCAATATGTTTTGAGTATTCGTGAGATTCGTTTCTGATATCTGCAAATTCACCTGGGCAAGCAAGAGCTCGAAAAAATATCCGCTGGCCTTAATGGAGATCATTTCCATCGATTCAATATAAGCCTGCTTGCTCTCGTCAAATTTCAGCGGCTCTATCTGCCTGTCCCACCTTAAAGGATTGAACTGGTAGAATGGCTGGCTATAACCAATTGCATAAGGAACACCATTATATAATTGAGATTTTCTATCAAAATCATCGAAGCGTTGCAACTGCGTCGTCGCGAAAACAGTTCCTCCTGTTTGTGCAATGGACTGACTCAAGGCCAGGTTGAGCGAAGAATTATTGTAACGCACCGGCTGAAAATCGATCGTACCATTTGGCTGTACCACTTCTCTAAAAGTTTTGCTATACCCGGGAAGGTTTCCATTCAATGACAACTGCGGCTGGTAGTTCGATTTATAAGTTCTCCACTGCCAGTAACGTGTTTCTTTTAGAGTTGATGCCTGCCTTGATGCGATCGATCTTTCTTTTGCCATATCAACCACCTGCCTTAAACTCAGCATCATGGTGTCTGACTGGCCAAAACTTTTCATGAAAAAGATCAGCAGTAAAAAAAGTATATAAAATATTTTGGATTGCATGTTAATTATTGATAATGATCTCTTGTATGTTTTTGTAGTTGCTCATGTCCGAGGTAATAATTTTTTCGCCTGGCTTAACATTATTCTTTATTTCCACATAATCAAAATTGGTGAGGCCGATGTTTACCGTTCTGCGTTCTGCTCTCCCGTTGGCCATAACAAATATGTCTTGCGTAGCAGCGCCTTTAAATGCGGGGCCGTTTGCAACACGCATCACATTACTCTGCGTAGCGGTCACGAGAAAAATATCCACTTTCATGTTCGGACGAAATAATTGATTGTTGCGTTCATTCATCGCGACATCAAAACCAATAATATTATTTTTCACCGATGGCTGAATGTTAGTCACCGTTCCACGCATGGTGGAGTCGTTGATGCGGATGATCGCGGTCATGCCCATTTTTAGTTGGTTGATATAAGCATCAGAAATATTCCCGCTCACTTTAAAACTTGCCAGGTCGGCGATGCGCACCAGCGATTCGCCTTGTGCAATGCTGGCGCCAATGTTTTTATTCACCCAGGTAATTACGCCGTCACGGGTAGCAGTAATATCCGCTTGTTGCAGTTTACGCTCCAGTTCTTTCATTTCGTTTTGCTGGATGGCCGCGGCTATTTGGCCCTCGCGGATATCCACCCGCATTGTTTGTTGTTTACTTTTTATTTCGTTCTCTAATTGTTTTTTCTCCAGCTTCGCCACCTTCAATGCAAGCTCGGCCTGCTCAATAGATTCACGGGTACCACCACCGGCTTTGTATAAGCGCTTTGCATCTTCAACAGAGGCCTCGAGGCTATTAATGCGCAATTGTTTTACATCGTTGTTCGACTGGATATCGAAAAAACTTTTATCCAGCTCCAGTTTTAATTTTTCAATATTGTTGCGTTTCGATTCCAGCTGAAACTTTAATTTCTCATATTCAGATTGCGTAGCTTCTTTATCGAGGGATAAAATGGCCTGCCCCGTTTTTACAGGACTTCCCGCATCCATCAGCACTGTTTTGATAGACGCACTAATAGGGCTCGTGATCACCTGTTCAAATTCCGGGATTATTTCGCCTGATGCGTTAATAGTATTTTCGATATCTCCTCTTTCTACTACGGCCGTTGTGATCGCTGATGAGTTAAGTGAGGATCTGAAAGAAGAACGAAACAACCATACTGCGGCTGCAAAAACAGCGATACAAATAATAACGATAAGCACCGTTTTCCTTTTCCTTGAAGCAATTATATCATCGGAGATCACAGTATCCATGCAAATAGTTTGGACAATATTTCCAACTAAAGTGCCAGACCTAAACAGATGAGAACTAAGCTCTTATTAAGAAATCAAAAACAAAAAATGTTCGATACCGGACAAAGTGTTTGATAATGAAGAAACTTTGTTGAATTGTCTGCTAAAAAAGGAACAATCTTTCTCCGCCTACTTTCTTTTTCACACCCGTCGTTCTGATGTTATAGGTAAACGTGGCCATAAAATAACGGCCTAGTGTATTCGTCTCTGAAGTGGTGAGCATATTCCTGTTCGCATAACTGGAGATGTTGCGGTTCTGATTTAGCAGATCATTCATGCTTAAACGCAGCACTCCTTTTTCATCTTTTAGCATGGTAATATTTAGAGCGGCGTTCCAGCGAAATAATTCTTTCGGCAGACCACCATATACCTGGCTGTTAAACTGGTAGTTCGCAGAGGTTTCCCAGATAAGGTGTTTGGGATAACGAAGTATCATTTCCGTATTCAAGTAATGATTCAGCACCTCCAGTTTCTTAAACCTGCTGGAAGTATACTGCGTGAAATTATAACCGAGACTATAATTATTGTTCCACTCGAACCGGTCGTTAAAATTCATATTGATACCTGCCCACTGGTTGATGTTCCAGGTGCTTTGCATGGAAACATCACCGTTAAATAACAATCTTCCGCTGTTATAACCATAATAAGCGCCCATGTTCCATGACACAATAAATTTCTGGTTCTGTTTATACTGCCTGTTGATATTATAATTTGCCCACCAGCTGGAAGAACCGTTCACATTTACCGGTGTTGACGTTTGCACTCCTTTATTATCAACAACGATCGCGGCGACAATATCATTTTTTATTACACTGGCGCCACCGTTAAGGCTGGCACTTAAATTCTTTTTAGGATTGTTGAAATAGAAGCCGGCAGAGAAATTTTGCCGCTCAGCAGGAATCAGACTTTCATTTCCGCGGCTGATAAAATAAGGATTGGTGTTATCATTTACCGGCAAGAGATAAGTATAAGGCGGCAGGCTGATATCTTTATTATAATTTAAGTTGAGCTGTTTATACACCACTGTTAAGCCAGGTAAAAGAGCTGTATTTTTTTGATTGATATTTTTTACGGAGAAGTTATTATGTATCTGCTGAAACAGAACCCGTGCAGCAGGTGTTATCGTAAAGTCTTTCCATTTATATTCAAGCCCGGTAATAATATAGAAACGATGACTCTCCCTGTCGAAGGTATTTGACAATTGTGTATTAAGGATATCATAACCGCCGCCATTACTGTTGAAAGTATATACAGTATTATAGAGCCGGGTATATTCATAACGGCCACCCAGTCTTAGTGTAACTGTTTTTGCCAGGGGGTCGCTGTAATTAAATGCAGCACTTAGTTCTGCACGGGGAATACGCTCCTGTCTCAATTGATTTAACGCAGTGTCTTTCACCGACGGGTAAATAAAATGCAGCGCAGAACCGGTTGAATAATCATTGAAACGATTATTCTGATCGAAGCCATGCGTAATCGTATAACGCCTACCCTTTTTTGTTTTTGATAGGCGTGTATAAGTAAAACTGTGGCGATAATTATAAGTTACCGCGATATTATCCTGCAAAATATTTCCTGTACTTAAACTTCCTAATTTATTATGAAGACTGGATATATCGCTGAACCTGTCCTCGTCCTGCAACCCGATCATATAATTTGCAGTAGCAATGATAGTGGTTACCGAATCAGGTTTTAATTTAATGCCCAGCCCGATGTTATGCGCATGCGTAACCACATCGCCGGTAAGCATCGTGTGGTTATTGATCACAGAATCACCGTTGAATTGCTGTGTAGATGTTTCTGTGCGGCGATCGATCAATATGTTGCCATAGAAATATTGCGCATAGATGGAACGCTTTAAATCGGGTGCATGGTTGATGTTAATACCAGCGCCCCTGCTGGTAGATACGCCACCATAATTCTGCGCACCGCCGAAGCTGATACCATTAACAGCGATCCCACTGCCAGATGAAGTTGTCCATATAGAAGTGCTGCGGCTGCCGGTAACGGAAGAGCTGCGTTCGAGTCCTGCGGCCTGCATCAGATCTGAATAACCGAAGCCGGGTTTGTTGAGTGAGTTGGCATAACCAAGTACACTCATCTGTAATGTGTCTCTGAAAATATTCGCGATGCCTCCTCCTTCAAAATTATTTTTCGTACCGGCGCCTGCATAGACTTTTCCAAACCATCCTTTTTTTACGCCTTTCTTCAGCGTGATGTTAACCACCTTGCCAACGTTGTTAAGATTGTCATCGCCATTGCGCAGCATTTCTTCTTTATCATCCATTACCTGCACTTTATCTATTACGTTGGCAGGCAGGTTTCTTGTCGCCATCTTGGGATCACCGCCAAAAAAAGTTTTACCGTCAACCAGTATCCTGTTTACAGCTTTACCATTCACTGCAATGTTTCCCTCGGCATCTACCTGCACGCCTGGTAATTTTTTTAACAGGTCCTCTACCAGTGCATTGGGCAAAGTTTTAAAAGCGCTGGCATTAAATTCTATCGTATCGTTTTTGATCACAACCGGCGGCCTTTCTGCAAATACAATTACATCATCTAATTGTTTTGATGTTGAAATGAGCTTTATAGTATCAGCAGAAAAATTAGGAGATGTCATCACAAAATCCTGGCGATATGCAGAATAACCCGAGTAAGTAACCATTACACGCAACGGCATTTGCAATGGTAGTCCGGGTATCTTAAATGCGCCATCAGCGTTGGTAAGGCGGTAGGTAACAATGGCTGTATCCTTTGCTTTAAAAACAGTAACGGTAGCGAGTGCTAATGTTTTTCCGCTGGCCGAATCTTTAACTATTCCGGTAATAGTTCCTGTTTGTGAAAAGGATTGCAGAACAGTGATGGTGATAAAAAATAAAAAGAGTATAAATTTCTGCATAGTTTTTTGCATTTAAAACGGATGGTTCTGGCACGCCTCACCAAACCAAAAAGCAGCCAGGCTTGCTTTAACAAGCATAAATAACCTGTATAAAAAATGTTTACAATTTTGCCGGGGAAGTTGTGTTATACTTTTTATTGTTTGACAGCGCCATGTTTGATTTTAATTTGAAGTCGAAGTTGAAATCATGATTATCGGTCAGCACAAGCTTTTTACGTCTTAGTGAATCCTGCTGTCTTATTATTTGCTTTTGCTTTTTAAGTATACTATCCTGGTTATTACGGAGCCATTCTATTTTGTGGCTCATCGCTTCCTGGTTCCGTTTATTTTCTACCTCGTGTTTTTGCCTGGCAGAATCCACGTAAGAATGGAGCATCTGCTGCTTTCTTTCAAATGTCTGCTGGCGTATAGAATCGGCTTTAAATCTTGATTCCTTTAGCATCGCTCTTCTCTCTTCTCCCTTCGCAATATTTAATTCGCGGGAATAATTAATCGCATCAATAATCGCGGTATATTTTGGATATTCAGTTCCGGCGACCAATTTGTCATTAACAAGCAGTTCGGTGATACGGCCGTTTAATCTTTTATACCTGTAAACATTTCCTTTATCATCTTTTGCAGTTATCTCCTCATTTCTTGTGGTACCATCGTCGTTAATATGAGAAGAGATAGAAGGAAAAGAAGGTATGGTGTCTTTTTTTATAACAGGTTCTTCCTCTTTTCTAACCGTATTTGCATCGCTGCTGTTACCGGCTATTTGTACAGGCGCAGCAGTTTCAATATTCTTTGGCCGCTGTTCCCTTGGTGTAACCGGCCGCATTATTCCAGCTTGCTTTTTTAATGGTCTTTCAATTACGACATCTTTAAGAAGTGGATTTGAGATGGAAGTATGTATTTCTTTTTTTAGCGCTGAATTATTTTCTTTTGCAGGTGCTTTTAAGCTAGTCACTAATATCATCAATGCTATAGTGCTTAACAGCAAAACAGTTTTCTCTCCTGTATTTAGTTTCCTGTTCTCGCTAGTGACCATTCTTTTTACCCTGTCAAGTAAATGACCCTTTCTTGCAGCAAAACCGATCGCCATAATTCCGTTACTATATTCCTGGAAGGAAACCAATGCTTTTATGTAAGTAGTTTTATTTCTTCCGGCATTCAGGGCCATTTCATCGCAGCAATATTCCCTTTCTTTCCTGAGAAGTGATGAGATCCAAAGCAATGCGGGATTAAAGAAGAAGATCGTTTCTGCGAGGCACTGCAAAAGGTTAACGAGAAAATCGTTTCTTTTTATGTGCGCCAGCTCGTGCAGTAGTATCGCTTCTATCTCATCTGTTGGTAAACCTGTGAGTACCCCTGCCGGTAAAAAGATTACGGGTTTAAAAAATCCTGCGGTCTGCGGCACTTTTGCCATAGCTGATTCCAGCAGGCTGATATATTTTGTTATCCCTATAGAAGATGCAAGAGTATTTAACTGCTTCTCCCAGTCTTTATTTTTAGACGCCTTATAATGACGCATCCGCTGAATGGTTACCAGTCCTGTAAGCAGGTGAATAAGCTTCATGAGAAAAATAATAAACCATACAGATACGATCAGCGGTGCATGTTTTGAAAAATAGGAAAGGAACTGTCCTGTCCCCGAAATTTCTGTACCTGAAGAAATAATCGCAACCGTTGAGATATCCTGTGGTTGAGGGATAACAGTTGAAGACTGTACCGGCAGCTCCATATAAAATGTGATACCGGCGGCAGTGATAAAAAGTATAAATACTGCAAGCAATAAATAATAACGCTTCACCGGGGATGATCTCCGGGTAAAAACAAGTATTACTCCGGTTAGTAACGCTGCAGCAAATCCCTGCCAGAGAGAATGCAGAAAAGTATTACACAGCGCCTGGATGAATGCAGTATTCATAAAATAAGTTTAAATGAATTATTGATCTAGTTTTTTTAGTATTTCCCTGATCGCCTCCAGTTCTTTCTTAGATGTTTTTTTATTTCCGAGCAGTTGCATCATGAGTGTGCTGGCAGAACCATCATATAATGTCTCCACGAATTTATCGAGCAGCATAGCTTTCATTTTCTTCTCTTCTACCGCAGCGGTGTAAACGTGTTTCATCTGGCTGTCATCCCTGTCCACAAGTCCTTTCTCAAACATGATCTGCATCAGCTTAAGTGTAGAAGTATAATTCACTTCCCTTTTCTCTTCATTTAGCTGGTCGTTAACGAAACGAACAGTTGAGGGGCCGCACTTCCATAGGACCTGCAGTATCTCCAGTTCGGACTTTGTAGGTTCAGCAGGTGTATTTTTTGACTTCATAAAACTAAGGTAGGAAATATTTCCTATGAACAAAATAAAAGTTAGGAAATTTTTCGTAGGAACAAACAAATAAGTTGAAATGATGGGATGAGTGGTTGTATTTATTGATGAATATCAGGCCATGATCCTGGTTAATATGAAGATACCTGCCCCTACCGGGTGCCTGTCGATTAAAGAGCAGAACCCTCAAGTGTGCGACGCAAGTAAAGCTGAAAATTGTTATACAGCCCGGTCGATAAAATCTTTCAGATAATAATTTGTCGGATTGAAATGATACGCAAATGGTGCGCTACTGTATGAGAATACTTAGTTCCGATAAGTAATAGCTAAAGCTTTTCTATAAAGTCACGATAGTCTCTTCCAATGGGAATAGAGACGCCGTTCACTTCAACCATCTCGGCAGTGTAAGAATCAATCTTGCTTAATGAAATTATATAAGACCGGTGTATGCGTTTAAAAAGATGTGCCGGTAAAAGAGATTCAATTTCGTGGGTACTCATTTTTGTAAGGAATTCTCTTTTGGTGGTGACGATCCTGATATATTCGCGTTGACTTTCTATATAAACGATCTCTGAAAATAAAACCTTTACTTTCTTTTTTTGCACATTCAAAAACAAATGATCTTTTATATCAGGTGTTTCATTTTGTTTATACTCTTCTTTTTGAGCTGATTTTACTTTATTCACCGCTATTAAAAATCGTTCAAACTCAAATGGCTTCAATAAATAATCAGTCACGTTTAAATTGAAGCCTTCCACGGCATATTGATTGTAAGCGGTTGTAATAATTACGGATGGCGGGTTGATGAGCGTTTTTAGAAACGCCATGCCTTTTAATTTCGGCAGGTGAATATCTAAGAAAATAAGATCGGTGGAGTTATTTCGCAGAAAGTCTGTAGCAAGAATAGCATCTTTAAATGTCCCCTGCAATTCCAGGAAGGGGACCTGCGAAACATAATCAACTAAAACCTTAGCGGCTAGCGGCTCATCTTCTACTATAATGCATTTTAACTCAGACATGGCTTGCAAGATTTATTTTTAGGCTGGCCGTAAACACACTATCACCCTGTTGTACGGCCAGGTCATAATCTGTGTAGAGTAATTCAAGCTGGCGCCTCAGGTTAGACAGCCCGATGTGTTCTGTAACATCCCGGCCCACCGAAGATCCTTCAGAAGAATTTTTTACAACAAACAATAACTGCCGTTTATTTACTGAAAGATGAATATCAACAAAAGGACGGTTCCTTGTTTCAGAAACACCATGTTTAAAAGCATTTTCAACCAGGGGTATTAATAAAAGCGGGGGCAGTGCTTGTTTCATATCTTCTATATCATGATTGAAATTAATTCGCAACGACTCGTCGTACCGCAATTTTTCCAGGTCAATGTAATCACTGATGATTTTCAGTTCCTGCTCTATCGCTATGTATGCACCGCCGGCTTCGTAGAGCATGTAACGTAAAATTTTCGAGAGGCGTAAGATCGATTCAGGCGCCAGGTCTGATTTATCTCTTGCGAGCGAATAAATATTATTTAATGTATTGAATAAAAAATGCGGGTTGGTTTGCGACTTGAGATAATTTAATTCCGCTTCCTGTTTTTGAATCCGCAGTTGCTGTGAAGCCTGTTTTAGTTTTACGTAATTATAAATATGCCTTATAATTCCAAAGAAAAAAACCGATCCCATGCTGTAAGACATATGATTTTCGAGTTCATGGCTTAGATCGGGATAATCTTTCAGGCGTGTATAAATACCCACTCCTATTCCAAGTTGTCTCCATACATACGCTCCATAGGAATAAAGCATCATGAAGAGAAATAAGAAAAAAAAGCCGGTAATGATATTATAAAGGAGGGATGTTCTTTTCTTTAATACAAACGGAGCAGCATATTCAAAAAGTATAAAATTGAGGACCATACCATAACTAACCGCCCACATATTATTAAATACGGATTCACTGAAGTGCCCCGGGTACTTACTTACATTTGTCATTAGCCCGAGTATAAAATAAACCAGCCCTACGAGCAAATAAAACCTCACCAACTTTATATCCAGCGATTTTTTCATTTTATTATTTAGAAGATAAATATCGTCAAATATTTCCCTTTACATTTTTCAACCTATAGAATTGACTTTCTGGTAAACCAATAACAGGAAAAGGTCAACCATAAAAATAACCTGCTATTTCCCAATATAGCACTCCTCATTTATTGCCTCCTGAGATTTTGGTCACTAATCTGTAAACGTTGTTTGTTTACGATAAGCTGCTGTTAGTTGATAGTCGTATCCGGCGCTTTGTTTAATGGAATATTCTTGCATCCAGATGAGAATTAATATTCTCATGAGCATTTAAAAAGGGGGGTGTTTCCACATCCCTCTTCTAAAAATGCAAACCGATTTAAAACTTAGAAAACAATAATAATTAAAACATCAAATTGAATGCTTATGAAACAGATTATTCTTTCTATCGCTATTGCACTTACTGTGGCAGGTGCAATAGCTCAGACAAGTACTACCAGGAAACCGGCGAATTATGAAGCCGCGAACTGGAAAACATGGTTGCTGGATAACCCGCAGCAAATAACGACCATCGCTCCTCCCGGCGCGGCGCAGTCCCAGGCGGAGATCAAATTGATCAAACAGCAAATGAGTAAGCTGGATGATAAAAAATTAGTGGAAATAAAATATTGGAACTCGGGTGCGCCTTCTTATCGCTGGAATCAAATTATTCTTGGGTTAATTGATCAGGATCCTCAGCAGCAACTGCGCATGCCGGCAGCATGGATGGATCTTGCCATTTATGATGCTACGATATTAGCATGGAAAGAAAAGATCAAATACAAAAGAAAACGTCCGGCCGATTCAGATCCTTCGATAAAACCAGTTATTAATATGCCGCTAACTTATTCGTATCCCTGCGAACATACGGTAACAGCTTCAGCGGCTGCCAATGTACTGGCTTATTTCTTTCCCGCAAAAGCGGATTCCATTTTGCTAATGGCACATGCTGCTTCACAATCACGCATAGATGCAGGCGCACAATATCCCAGCGATGCAGAAGCTGGCTGGAAATTGGGTGAACAGGTTGCTAAACAAATTATAGAGAAAGCGACCAATGACGGCTCGGCAATTAAGTGGGATGGCAAGATGAATAAGGATACAAAAAAATGGACAGGTGCTTATCCGATGGGAATTACCATTCCGCAATTCACACCCATAGTGTTACGTTCTGCTGATCAGTTCAGGCTGCCGCCACCACCGGACTTTGCAAATGATATGAAGGAGCTGAAGAACTTCAAACAAAATTTTACCTCCCGTTCTACAGCGTATTATTGGGCAAACCATGGTCCTGAATTATGGAACGATCTTGCCAGCCAGAAAATGTTTGAATACCGCATGTCTGATGATGCGCCTGCAGCTGCACGGGTATATACGGTGATGAATGTAGCTTATCATGAAGCTATGATAGCCATCTTCGATTCAAAATATGCATACTGGGGAATCAGGCCGGTTCAATACGATTCAACTTATAAACCACTGATAACAACGCCACCATTTCCCGGTTATCCTTCTGGTCACGCAGCCGGCGCTGCTACTGTATGCACTGTGTTAGCGTATTTCTTTCCGGCAGATGCGAAGCAGTTCAAAGCACTGGCGCAGGATTGTGCAGACTCCCGTTTCTATGCAGGAATACATTTTCGCACGGATAACGAATCAGCATTAAGAATGGGTGAAACAATGGGAAAATATATTGCCGATACCTGGATGAAAAAATAGTTTACTACAAACAAACTACCTGCTTAAAAGGGGTCTTGTTAACAGGGCCCCTTTATTATAAGCGTGGTTGATACAGAAAATAACTTTATTAATTTCTTATAAATACAAACAACTTAACATCATTTAAATTAAATACTCATGAACTTATCTGATTCATCACAACAACAAAAGCCAGCCAGTAGAAACGTTTTCAGGACTGATGAAAGCCTTGGTATTTCCAGGTTGCGTTTTTATTTATTGCGCTTTTTTTATATCGTGATCATCGTATTATTAGGCATCCAGGTATGGACAGTAATATTAACTAATAAAGAGCCATGGGAACCATTACACGGGGTTGCATTTAGCTTTTAGGGCGCACTTACTGTGCTATCGATCCTTGGAATAATACATCCGTTAAAAATGATCCCGTTGCTTTTAATTCAATTCGGTTATAAGCTGATCTGGCTGATCATGGTTGGTTACCCTTTATGGTCGGCCAATCATTCAGCACCATTTTCAGAACTAACAAGAGCAAATTTAATAGGGATTATTCTTGATCTTATTCTGATCCCATGGCCTTATGTTATAAAAAATTTTGTTTTAAAAAACGCCCTTTAAAATATAATTATCAAGGCGATACTTTCTTAAAGAAAATCCTTGTGATATTTAATCCCTCTGTAAGTTTTACAGGGGTGCCCAACTTTATTCCTAAACCAAAATCAGTGTGCCTTGTAGTTCTTACGTAGCAGTAAAAGAAAACTCAAAAGAAACATCAGGGCTCTCGCTCACTATCGCGATCGCCTGCAACCCGGGTACATAATTAAAATGGCGTTTCTCCAGTGGCTGCAAGGTTTTAAATGGAAATGCAGATCTGATATGAAGTATCCCATTGGGCTTTTCAATTTGCAAATGGCCAGGCGCTGCATACGAAGCTTTTTCATTTGAAGCAGCGATAACAGGTAAGATAAACCGTACTTCTTTTTCGGTTGTGTGTCCGCGAAGATTAAATTCATTTCCAGTAAAATTATATTCCATGCTGCAGCTTCCTTGCAGTGGCGACTGATTTTCATCAACCAACCTGCTCTTTGATTGCAATACAAGAGCAGTAGCAGTAACAGCAGCGTCCAGGTCATTGATGTTTGTATATACTATTTTCTGTTTTGTAATTTCGAATCTCGGCGTAAGGCAAATAGAAAACGGGTCCTTATCTCTTTGCATGTTATATGCTTCGACTAACTGGTATTGATTCATGCTCGCAACTATAACAGGCCCGGCTTTTTCATGCCACAACATAGTGAGTGCGCCACCTGATGCATGTCCCGACTTCATTGTGTATTCAACATCGTATCCGGTTACTGTTCCTTTCCATTGACCGGATGACACAAGCCACGTAGCGATATCTTTAAACTGTTTTACACCATATTTATTTTCCCTGGGAAGTAATGCGGTCTTCGTGATTGATTCTTTTCCTCTGAGCAGCAAACTTGTAAGTGCCTTGGCGTGACTAAATGTATGATGCACACAGGCTGGAATATTTGCATTATAATTATGCGGCCCACTGTACAATAATCCCTTATGTGTACAGGCCTGCATGAGCTGTGTATTTTTTAACGCCGCTGTATAAAAGACAGGATGAGTTGATGCTAACAAACCATATCCGTGCTGGCAACCATCGCTCGTTCTTGATCCCCAGTAAGTCCATTTAAAATTTCTTGTGCCCCAGCTGTTATCCCAGGCACCATCGGGTAACATGAATTCAAGGTGTGCGTTCAGGGAGATAACCGCTGCATTCATTACCTCATCGTCTTTAGTAAGCTGCGCATATAATACCAGCGACGGAAGCGATTCTTCAACATTGTAACCCAGATCAACAGCATAGCACCCTTTCGAACTCGGAACATGTGCCGGATGTCCTTCGCCGAAAAGAAGATGATCATTTGGTGTGATCGAGTTTAATGCGGCATGCGCCAGTTCTTTTGCTTTTACCTGGTAATGCGGCCGTCCTAGATACTGACCAATTAATTCAAGTGCGTAAGATGCGGATACAGGATAATTAATGTTACCGGTTTCAATTGTAAATTCTTGATAAACGTAGTCAGCGGCCCGGCCTAATCTTTCTTTCCATCGCTGAACAGTTGAAGGAGATAATAAGTGAGAAAAATGAATCAGGCTTTCAGCAAGAGAGGCCATTCCGAATACGGTTGTGCCCTTCCAGTTAGTTCCGGCGATCTCATTGATCCATGAACCATCAGGAAGAGACACCGTATTTTCCATCCAGTCATAAAGTGACACTGCAGCTTTTGTATAAACAGCATCTTTTATGCGATCCGCAAGATAAAGGAAGGGATAGATCGCATCTCCGCACCTGCCATGCACGGTAGCGCAGGCCGGGCACAGGAGTCCACCCTGCAATCCCGGATGCGAAGGTTCATGTACCTGTAAAGAAAGTAAGGCATGTCCCCATTGCTGAAGTAAAGACCATGCGGCATCATGAAGACCACCACCATCTTTGAATATGGAAGCCTTTGCAAAACTGTTCCTGCTAAGCAATAACCCGGTACTGGTAAGTGCGCCTGCTTTTAAAAAATCTCTCCTGGATGAATGCATGAATAGGTAATTAAGTTTTGCAAATTAAGAACTGGGTTCGATTAAAATGCAGAGAATATAAAACCCTCATAATTGATTTTAGATTTGATGAATAATGAACGGCTAATTTTCATAACTTATCATCCATATGAGAAATTACACGCTATTCTTCATCTTATTCTTTTCCCTTACTAATTGCTTTGCCCAAAAGTCTAATACACAGGAAGTGGATTTTGTCAACCCCTTAATTGGTACAGCCTATACGGGTTTCGCAAAAGGACTGGATGGTGGCGGTACCATGCCAAGTGTAGGTCCCCCATTTGCCATGACCAACTTTGTTGCACAAACGGGTGAAAGCAGGATGAACCGCATGAATTATTTCTACGAGGATAACACCATCATAGGATTTCTGGCATCGCATCAGCCAACGGTATGGATGGGCGACTATGGTTATGTTTCAGTAATGCCACAGGTGGGCGATTTAAAAGTGCTGCCTAAACAACGGGCACTTACGTTTACTCACGCTAACGAAATATCGACCCCTTATTATTATTCTGTTTTATTAAATGCAGAAAACGGTAAGACTATTAAAGCAGAGATGGCCTCCACCTCACGTTCTGCTATTATGAAGTTTACTTTCCCTTCCTCTAAAAATGCTCATCTGATTATACAGGGCATTAATTTAAATCCTGAGCTGACAGACTGGGCAAATGATTTTACTGAAAGAATTAAAAAATTAAAAGGCTATGTAAAAGTTGATGTAAATAAAAATGAAATAACCGGTTACAATCCCGATAGAATGTCTGCACAAATTGGCCCTGATCTTCCCAATTTCAAAGGCTATTTCGTCATAAGGTTCAGTAAACCATTTAAATCCTTCGGCACATGGGATGGCGATAAAATAAATCCTTCCTCTGTTAGCCAGTATGGAACAAGAATGGGTGCCTACATTAATTTTGAAACGACTAAGGATGAACTTGTAGAAGTAAGAATAGCCACTTCATTTATCAGTATCGAACAGGCAAGGAAAAACATGGCGATGGAAGTTGCTGGTAAGCCTTTCGATGCCATCGTTCAGTCAACACGTAACAAATGGCAAAACGAACTAAGCCATATAAAAGTGAATGGTGTAAGTAATGATCAGAAAACAATTTTTTATACCGCCATGTTTCATACCATGCAGTTCCCGAGGGAAATGTCTGAGTATGGAAAATATTACAGCGCCTTCGACGATAAGGTCCATAATGGTATTTCTTATACCGATTACTCGCTCTGGGATACATACAGGGCGCTTCATCCATTATTAATATTTACACAGCCGCAACATGTAAATCCCATGATCACTGCAATGCTGCAGATGTATCAACAGGGCGGCAGGCTACCGATGTGGCCCAACCCTGCTGAAACAAACATTATGATCGGCACACATGCAGACGTCGTGATCGCAGACGCTTATGCAAAAGGATTCAGGGGATTTGATACGAAGATCGCATACGAGGCGCTGACAAAAGACGCACTCTTTCCGCCGGATAATGATACATTTCTTCACTATGGTGATCGTGATAAGTGGACAGGTTATGAAGCACAGGCAGGGTTAACTTATTTTAAAAAACTGGGTTTTGTACCGGTTGATAAAACTGCAGAATCAGTTTCGCGGACGATCGAATATTCTGTAGATGATTATGCAGTTGCACAATTTGCAAAAAGCATTGGAAATCTAAATGACTACAATCAATTAATGGCGCTGAGTAAAAATTATAAAAATTTATACGAACCGCGAACAGGTTTCCTTCTTCCCAGAAAAGCAAATGGAGCATTTGATGAAAAAAATAAACAAGGTATATGGGAAGGTTTTACAGAAGGTGATCAATGGACGTATTTATTCGGCGCTATGCATGATGTACCAGGTATGATAGATATGATGGGTGGAAAAGAAAAATTCGCCGCCAGGCTCGATGAAAATTTTACCGGCAAGCATTATCGCCATGATAACGAACCGGGCCACCATTATATTTATCTCTATGATTATTGCGGGCAACCCTGGAAAACACAGGAACTGATAAGAAAGCACACTTCGGAAAATTTCAGGAACGAACCTATCGGAATAAACGGAAATGAAGATTGCGGACAAATGGCTGCATGGTATATTTTTGGCGTGATGGGATTTTACCCTGTCTCACCTGCTTCTGCGGTTTATGCAATCGGCGCTCCGCAATTTCCCGAGCTGACTTTAAATTTTACAGCCGAGGGCAAGAAGAGAACTTTAAAAATTATTGCCAATAATCTTTCAGAAGAAAACAAATATATTCAGCAGGTAACACTGGATGGTAAGCCACTTAACAAACCTTTCATAACTCATCAGCAAATAATAAATAGTAGTAAATTACTTTTTGAAATGGGCTCAAAACCAAACTATACCTGGAAATGATTTTAAAATCAAAATGAAGAAATTAATCTTTACATTCTTAATAAACCTGTTGGCCCTTTCCTCATTTTCACAGGGTGTAGCTCAGACTATAACACGTGACCAAAATCAGCCTTTTAATCTCGGCTTGCTTGATGGGACTGTTATAAAGAGAACAGCGTTTACTGAAGAAGGCTCTACTTCGCTTCCTGTAAACAATTGCATAGTGATAATTAAAACTGCAAATGGAAAAGTATATGATCATGTAAATGGGCGTATTGACCTTTTGACGAACAGGCTTATCTTCACTATCAATGGGCAGGACCTTATTTTTGTATCGCCAATTCAGCAGATTTTTTTTGATAGTTGCTATGACGCTGCCTTAAGCGGTGCAATTTTCAAAAGCGGTTATCCATCTATCAATAAACAGAATAGCGGAAGTCTTTACCAGGTACTTACTGATGGTAAGGCTACCCTGTTAAAATATTATTCGGTCCAATGGCACGATGACAAGCCTTTTAATACCAATAACACTACCAGGATATATAAAACAACTGAACAATACTATTTGTATTTGAATGGACAAATGTTCATTCTTGAAAAAAATAAAAGAAACCTGTCAAAATTATTATCTATACCTGCGGATTATATAAGCAAACAAAAACTCAATCTGAAAAAAGAAGAGAACGTAATAAAACTTGTAGCATACTATAATCTTCTTTAAAAATTATTGCTTTCAATTTTTTACAGTATAAAAAAGACTGTCTCGTTTTAGAGACAGTCTTTTTTATAAATAATTTCCTTAGTAGCTTGGGTTCTGCACTAAGTAACCCGGTAAGTTTGAAGCCCCGTCAATCGCTGTCTGCGGAATCGGGAATATCCTTTTTTTAGGATCCGTACTTGTTTTTTCTGTCCATGTACCTTCATATTTTCCAAAGCGTATCATGTCTGTACGGCGAACCATTTCCCAATAAAATTCAAACCCTCTTTCACGGAACAAAATATCTGCAGTCATTGTTGTTAATGCTGGCGGAGGTGCAGTGGCAGTTCTTGATGCTCTTACAATATTTACATCGGCTAGTGCACCGGCAGCATCTCCTTTCCTCAGTTTAGCTTCAGCACGCATCAGGTAAACATCTGCCAGGCGAAGAATAATAATATCATGCTCACCAAAATTTCTTCCGCTTACAGATGTTTTGCTGAACTCATATTTTTCAACCCTGTAACCAGTGCTATAATCACTTCCTGCAATTGTGTAATCGATCTTCTCAGAAAAATCAACGGGAAGTGCAGGTTTGTTCCTTGTAACATTAAACAACTTACCTATTCTCATATTTCCGTTACTGCATTTTGTAAATACACCATTCACTCTTAGTAATCCATATTGCTGTCCTCTTAATATTCCCCTGTCAATATTGAACTGTGCAGCCGGAATACAAGAGTCACTTGGAATAAATAAATTTTGTTTATAAAAACGCGGGTCAGCAATTGCAGGATCCACAGAATATGCGTTTACCCATGAACGATAAAAATCTGGAGTGATAGCAGCGCCATCAGTTCCGTTAGCACTTGGATAAGCCGGCAAAGGAAACTGGTCGCCAGAGATAGAAAAATAAGCCATCCTGTTATGCCCGTTCAGATCCGCACGCTGATCAACTGCAAAAATCAATTCTTTATTAGTGTGGTTATTATCATTGAACAACGAAAAATAATCATTTGATAAAGCATATGTTCCGGAACTGATAATTTTATCGCAATACTCGATCGTTTTATCGAGGTCCTCCGTTTTGAAAGTAAAAGATCCGGCATAAATATCCCTGTAAACCGCGGCATTTAAATGTAGTCGTGCAAGTAAACCATATACCGCTGCTTTAGTAATTCTGCCAGGACCTGTTGTGTTATCGAGTACAGGTTCAATAGCAAGCAATTCTGATTTTATATAAGCAATCGCTTCTTCACCGCGTAAAATTTTAGATGTTTCAGAGGCATCTTCTTTTAAGAATACCAGACCGAAAAGATCCAGTGTAAGCAAAGAATAATAAGCCCTCATACCCCTCGCTTCCGCCAGGAATAATTTTGCATTAGCATCCTTGTTTGCAGGAAGCGCATTGATTGCAGTAACCGCTCTCGATATTCCTATCAGTATATGGTTCCATGTATTTTTTACATTCACATCAGAGCTGATCACTTCGTGTTTATGCATCTGTGAGTAAATACCATTATCACCCCAATCGGTTCCACCACGAAAAGGCAGGATGGCCTCATCGGTAGAAATTTCCTGGAGGTCAAAATAGTTTGTGTGCATGAAAACATCTTCCAGTTTTGCATAGACAGGTGCTATTATACCTTCAGCCTGTTGTTTATCGGTAAGACCCGTAACGGAAGATTCATCAAGAATATCCTCCTTTAATTTTGTACAGCCGTCTATTATTGTCATGCTGATTACAGCAAGCAGCAGGCTGAGTATTTTCTTGGACATATTCATATTTTAAAATGTAAAGTTTAAACTGAAAATGATTGATCTCGCTTTAGGATAACTTAAATAATCTATACCATAAGACGAGACACCGCTGATGGCCCTGTCTATATTTACTTCCGGATCGTACCCGGTATAATTTGTAATTACAAAAAGATTCTGACCTGTTACGGAAAAGCGCATGGTTGAAACATATTTCCTTATTCCTAAGGTCTGAGTATTGAAATTATGCCCCAGTGTTACATTGTTTAATCTTAAGTAAGCGCCGTCTTTAATATATCTTGTTGTTACCGGCGTTGCATTATTCAGTGATTCTGTTGATACGGCGATTGCCTCTCTTGTTGTATTTACATTTTTAGCAAGCCTCAATTTTGAAAAGCTCACGTTATGCGTATAATCGTAAATCTTATTTCCTGCTACGCCATTGAAATTAATCGTCAGATCAAAACCTTTAAAAGCAGCACTGCCATAAAAGTTATAAAGCAGATTAGGTAAAGCTGTACCTGCTGCTATCCTGTCTTTATCAGTAACAATACCATCACCGTCTAAGTCGCGGTAAGTACTCAAACCGGCATTATCAAAACCTGTAAATTCTTTTAAGAAGAATGTTCCTATGGGTTCACCGTTTACATAACCATTAATAGTAGATGATGTAATTCCGGCGCCGGATACAGAACCTGCAGGTATAACAGAGTAAGGTGATTCCTTCACAATGTTTTTCATATAAGTAAAGTTTCCGCCGAAATTATAGGTGATACCGTTTTGCGATTTATGCCTGTAATCCAATTCAAATTCCAGTCCGCTGTTTGTTATGGTCATGTCTTTTACATTGTTCCAAACTTCCGGGGCCGGCTGAACAGGATCGGCAGGAATTACCTGCAACAAAATATTATTAGAAACTTTTCTGAACACATCTATTGTTCCGGTTAATGCATTGTTCAGTAAACCGAAATCAAGTCCGAGGTCTGTTTGTTCTGATTGCTCCCAGCGAATATCAGGATTAGCTAATCTTGAATAAGTTGTTCCCGCAGGATAAGCGCCTGTTGCATAAAGCGGGTAGCTTGCAGATGATAAGGTTGTAAATAATGCCTGCGTAATTTTCGGAGGAATTTCCTGGTTACCCGTTAAACCCCATCCGGCTCTTAGTTTTAAATTATTAAATACAGAGCCTTTCATAAACTGTTCATCCGATATCTTCCAGCCGACGGAGAATGATGGAAAATATCCATACTTATTATTTGCACCGAATTTAGAAGATCCGTCTGCCCTGAAATTGGCAGTGAACAAATATTTATTGTTGAACTGGTATGTTACCCTTCCGAAATAAGATTGCAGTTCGTTGATGAATGCAAATCCGCCGGGACGGTTATTAGCCAAAGTCAGATCCTGCCCCACACCCGGGTTGTAGATCGGGTCAACACCTCCCACAACGAACCGGTTGATGCTGCTGTTTCTTTGCTGCACATATATTTTCTGGTAAGAATATCCTGCCAATGCAGAGACGCTATGGCGTGTATTGCTCCATGAATAAGTAAGATAGTTTTCGAGCAGCGTATTCTTATTGATGTTATAAAACGTTTCTAATCTTCCTTCGCGGAAGGGAACCGCATTCGGTAAATTTTCCACATCACGTGTTGATGTAGAATTATCAATACCCAAATTCATTTTAAAAATGAGCCCTTTGAATAACCTGAGAGAAGGAGAAATATTACCGATCACACGATTGATGGTGGTGATCTCTTTATCCAGTTCAAAATAAAGTAATGGGTTATTGATATTCTGGTAGGCTGCAATAGCTCCCGTTGCTGCATCATAAGCAGGATAAGTCGGGTTGTTTACAAGAACATCTGTTAGAATACTTGTAATCGGGGGGCGTTCGTTTTTAGTATTTGCAACGCCTAAATTAAGTTCGAGTGTTAGTCTGTCGTCTAAAAATTTCTGGGTAACATTAAACCTTCCTGAATACCTGTCAATTTCATTTTTCTTAATAATACCCTGTTGTTTTTGTACACCAAGCGAAGCATAATAACTTAATTTATCAGCGCCGCCGCTCAGGTTAAGATTATAATTTTGCGTAATTGCTTTACGGGTAACTAATTTTTGCCAGTCGGTATTAGCGCCTTTATCATCCAGCACCCCACCCGCTTTTGGCACTTCAACACGGAATTCACTTGCAGTGAGAACAGGTAATGCTCTTGCTAAATTAGAGATGCCTGCACTTGCAGAAAATCCAAGAGTAGATATTCCTGCTTTTCCTCTTTTGGTTGTGATGATGATCACACCATTGGCGCCACGTGATCCATAGATAGCAGTGGCAGATGCATCTTTCAATACATCCATCGATTCAATATCCTGGGGATTGATAAAATTCAACGGATCTCCACCACCTGTACTGGAATTATCCAGCGGTACTCCATCCACAACAAAGAGCGGGGTACTTCCGGTTCTTACACCACCCGGGCCTCTTACCGTAATGCCTGTAATACTTCCGGGCTCTCCACTTGCTGAAGTAACATTCACACCCGAAACTTTACCCTGTAAAAGTTGTTCGGGTGAAGTGATGATGCCTTTATTAAAAGATTCGCTTTTTAAAGTTTTTACTGCGCCGGTTACATCTTTTTTATTCTGCGTACCATATCCCACCACTACCACCTGGCTTAATTCAGCAGAATTGCTTTGTAAACTTATGGCGATGTTATTGCTGTTTCCAACAGGAAATTCCTGGCTGGCGTAACCGATATAACTTACTACAAGAATGCTGTTGTTGCCCGGAACAGGAATTGAAAATGCACCATTGGCATTTGAGGCAACGTTTATTGCTCCTCCTTTTACACCAATTGTTGCACCTGCCAAAGGATTACCGCTAACAGCATCTCTTACTGTTCCCGAAACCGTTCGCTGGGCAAATGCACTTCCCGGTATGGCAAGGCAAATACAAATAATAATGGCTGAAAAAAATAATTTAAAGCAGCGTTGTGCAGAGTAGATCTTATGCATTGAGGGTTGTTTAGTTTTGGTTATAAAGAAAACCGGAAAACTATTTCCAGTTACAGATCACAAAGCTGTGTGTTCATTATTATCGTAACATCAACAGCACATTATTCTATTATTAAGCCGTTAAAACTTCAATGTCGAAGGCAGGTATTTTGCGACGAGATCCTCATAATAAGGTTTCAGTTTATTCCAGTCTGGTGGTTCAGGATTTTTAGAATAGAGATCGTAAGGATTAAATAATTTTACCCATTTCAGCATTTCCCTGTCGTGATCATCCAGCAGGTATTCATATTCTCCTTCGCGGTGCCACGCATAAAAGGAATGGTAACGAAGCATATATAATCCACTTTCAGGAAGACTGTCTTTCAGCATCTGGTAAACATATTCATCATGACCCCACGACATATGCACGTTGCGCAGGCCGCAGCCTTTCTCATATACGCCGTATTGCGTTTGATATTCAGGATTTGAAAAGTCAGGATTATTTTTAAAGAACTCTGGATAAACGATCTTATCAGAGTAAGGGCAGCCAACGGGGAACGTATCACCTACTACTGCCCATTGAGGTTCTCCAAATAAACATAACACCTTTCCCATGTCGTGCATAAGACCAACCATTACCATCCAGTCGGGATGGCCATCTCTTCTTATCGCCTCAGATGTTTGCAGTAAGTGCTGAAACTGATCGAGGTCTGTATCGGGATCGGAATCATCAACCAATTGATTTAAAAACTGGAAAGCATCCCATACAGGCATTTCTTTTTTATCAAACTTTAAATAGTTATTACGCTTCGCCTGTACAAAATCATAGGTTTGATAAGTATGGTTCAACCGGTAAAATTCTTTTACGGTATCTCTTGCGGGGTCATCGTAATTACGGTACTCTTCAGTGCTTTTTGCAGTAGCGATACTTTCAGGTTCGGGATAGCGCTCTAACACATCATCTTCCCATTCGTCCAGGCTAACAAGGGGATTGATCTCTTTTTCTGTAAAGTTCTTTTGAGTAGTAAGCATGGCAAGCGTTGTATGTTATAGCAAAAAATCCATTTGTAAATTGGCATTTTTTGCCGTAGTATTTACATAATGGCTTAGCTTTATTTACGAAACCGTTTTCGTACCATCTTTGCTTTTTATGGATATTGTGTTCGATCAAAACATAACAGGCATCGACCCCATGCAATGAAAAATATTAATATCAGGGAACTTGCCCAACAGTTGAATCTCTCCGTCTCCACCGTGTCTAAGGCATTGAACGACAGCCATGAAATTAGCGATGAAACTAAAAAGAGGGTTTTAAAAACAGCCGCAACGCTAAACTATGTTCCCAACCCTTATGCAAGCAGTTTACGTGGAAGGAAAAGTAAGAATATCGGTGTGGTAATACCGGAAGTAGCTGATAGCTTCTTTTCGATTGCTATTAACGGGATCGAATCAGTGGCCAAAGAGAAAGGTTATCATGTATTGATCTGTTTAACGCATGAAAGTTTTGAAAATGAAAAGAATATTCTGAAAGAATTCCAGGGAGGAAGAGTTGATGGTGTGATCATGTCCGTCTCAAGGGAAACAATTCAAAGCGATCATATCAGCGATTTAATATCGAATGGTGTTCCGCTTATTTTGTTCGACAGGGTTTGTGAAGATGTTGAAACGGCAAAGATCACTACTGATGATTTTGAAAGCAGTTACAAAGCAACTGAACACCTTGTGGCGCAGGGTTGTAAGAAAATTGCTTTCCTCGGCATATCAAAAAGTTTATCGCTTAACAGTAAAAGACAGGAAGGATACGTGCAGGCACTGAACGACCACGATTTAAAATCAGGCAATAAACACATCATCCATTGCACCAATGAACTGAAACCAAATTATCGCCTGGTAAAAAAATTACTGCAACAAAAAAACAGGCCCGATGGTATTGTGGCGTCTATGGAAAAACTGACCACGCCTGTATATACAGCCTGTGCCGATTTAAATTTATCCATTCCGCAAGATGTAAAAATGGTGTGCTTCTCCAACCTGGAAACCGCATCTATTCTCAATCCATCGCTTACTACCATCACCCAACCTGCTTTTGAAATGGGCAAAACGGCAGCTTCCATTTTATTCAGGGCGCTTAAGAAAACAAATCTCAGTTTAACAAAATCAAGCATCGTGATCCCTTCTTCATTGATGATAAGAAGTTCTACCACCTGATTCAGAAAACATATATATTGTCTTTCAAATAATGATCTGTCAGAAAATATCCATGATCTAATTTTGAAACACGCTATATGAAATTTAAAAGCTTAGTTCTTTTAGTTGCGCTATCCTTCTGCATTACATTGAACGCACAGCAATTTATTATCGGTACTTATAACTTGCGTTACGACAATCCAAAAGACTCGGGTAACCTCTGGATAGACAGGGCGCCTGTTATCGCTTCATTGATACGGTTTCATGATTTTGATATTTTCGGTACGCAGGAAGGCTACAAAAACCAACTGGATGATATTATCAATGCACTCCCCCAATATGCTTATTATGGCCGTGGCCGTGATGATGGAAAAGATAAAGGCGAGCATTCAGCGATCTTCTACAAAAAAGATGATTTTAATTTATTAGACAAAGGTGATTTCTGGTTATCACAAACACCTGATCAGCCATCGCTTGGCTGGGATGCCACCTGTTGTAACCGCATTTGTTCGTGGGTATATTTTCAACATAAAAAAAGCGGGAGCAAATTTTATTTTTTCAATGTACACTACGATCACCAGGGTATGCAGGCACGCTGGGAAAGCAGTAAACTGATATTGCAAAGAATAAAAAATATCGCCGGTAACGAGCCGGTAATATTTACGGGCGACTTCAACGGCTCACATAAAAGTGAATGGTACCAGGCAATTGCTAACTCGGGGTGGTTACACGATACCTACCGGCAGGTAAAATATCCTTATGCCAACAATGCCTCGCATAATGGTTTCGGATCTACAAAAGACAGTAACGACATCATCGATCACATTTTTATCACGAAAGATTTTTCTGCACATAAATGGGGGTTGCTGACAGATACTTATCACGGAAAAAATCCTTCAGATCATTTCCCTGTACTCACAGAAATAATATTTACACCTCATCGCATTTATACATCATCCAATGCCCATGCGCATAACGATTACATTCATCCTGTCCCTTTTTACACAGCATATAATGCAGGTTTCGGATCGATCGAAGCTGATGTCTTTTTAAGAGATAACAACCAGCTTTATGTGGCGCATAATGAAAAGGACATCGACCGCACAAAAACATTACAGTCACTTTATCTCGATCCATTAAAACAAATCCTACTAAAAAATAAAGGCGATGTGTATGCTGATCCTTCTAAAAAACTGATCCTGCTGATCGACCTTAAAACAACTGCAGAACCCACTTTGCTGGCTCTCCTTGAAATTTTAAAGCAGTATAAAACACTAACAGGTTGCAGCACGCTAAAAATAGTTATCACCGGTAACCAGCCCGATGTTACTGCACTCACTTCCTACCCGGCTTATATTTATTTTGATGGTAATTTAAATAAGACGTATTCAGCTGAAGCGATCAAGAAAATAGGAATGTTCAGTGATAACCTGCAGAATTATACTTCCTGGAACGGGAACGACCCGTTACCGGTTGATGATAAAAACAGGATTGAAACTGCCGTTGCAAAAGCACACCAGTTAAACAAACCGATAAGATTTTGGGGAGCGCCGGATTCACAAACAGCATGGGAACAATTAATGAACATGGATGTTGATTTCTTAAACACAGATAAAATAAGTGAGATCACTGATTTCTTAAATAAACGTTCAGCGAAACGTTAATTAAACATTGAAACGTTAGAAAGCATTCGCGCATTTGTTCTTATTAATAATTACAACTTCAATTTTATTTATCTATTTTCCCTAAATCGTTCAACCCTTAATGCTGCCAGATGAATCATTTACAATCCCTCGATTACGTAGTATTCTTCATTTATTTTATTGCGGTTTCAGGATATGGTTACTGGGTTTACCAGAGAAAGATGTATCACCAGAAAGTTGCTGGCACAATGGATTCAAAAGATTTTTTCCTTGCAGAAGGATCGCTTACCTGGTGGGCCATCGGTGCGTCTCTCATTGCATCTAATATTTCTGCAGAGCATTTTATCGGCATGTCGGGTTCTGGTTTCGCATTAGGATTAGCCATCTCTTCTTATGAGTGGATGGCCGCCGCAACACTCATCATCGTTGCCATATTCTTTATTCCGATCTATCTCAAGAATAAAATTTTTACGATGCCGCAGTTTTTATCGAAGCGGTATAATGATACGGTTGCAACATTAATGGCCATCTTCTGGTTGCTCGTATATGTATTCGTAAATCTTACTTCCATTATTTATCTCGGCGCACTCGCCATCAATTCTATTTCCGGTATTAGCTTCGAATGGTGCATGGTGGGCCTCGGTATATTTTCAATTATCGTAACACTGGGCGGAATGAAAGTGATCGGGTACACGGATGTAATACAGGTACTCGTGCTCATCATGGGCGGGCTCGTTACCTGTTACCTCGCACTCACACTGGTCTCTAAACATTTTGGTTTTGGCGGCGATATTTTAAAAGGATTAAGTGTGATAAGGGATAAAGCGCCTACGCATTTCCATATGATATTCGATAAATCAAATGCCTATTATAAAGATCTGCCGGGACTTTCCGTATTGATCGGTGGTATGTGGATCAACAATTTAAATTATTGGGGATGTAACCAGTATATCACACAAAGAGCATTGGGTGCAAGTTTACCAACAGCAAGAAAAGGAATTCTGTTCGCGGCATTTTTAAAATTATTAATTCCGCTCATTGTTGTTATCCCCGGTATCACGATGTATGTAATGTACCAGAATGGAATGTTCCAGCCGGAAATGGCAGATGCCGCCGGTGTGATCAAACCCGATCATTCTTATCCCACGCTCATGAATCTTTTACCCGCGGGTTTAAAAGGCCTTGCATTTGCTGCGCTTACTGCTGCCATTGTTGCTTCGCTTGCAGGAAAAGCGAATAGTATTTCAACCATTTTTTCGCTCGACATCTATAAAAAGTTTTTCAAAAAAGATGCAACAGAAAAACAATTGGTTCGCACCGGGCGCATTACTGTAGTAATTGCTATGCTGCTGGCAAGCTTAGTAGCGCCTGCATTACGCAACCTCGACCAGGCTTACCAGTTCATACAGGAATATGTTGGATTTATTTCACCGGGTGTATTGTCGATTTTTCTTTTAGGATTTTTCTGGAAGCGAGCTACATCAGGCGCCGCACTTACTTCGGCCATTCTAACTATACCATTATCTACTTTCTTGAAATTTCTTCCGGGATGGTCGAACGGCGCTTTCCCCGATCTGCCATTCATGGATCGTATGACGTTAGTCTTTGGCATCCTTATGTTGCTGATGATTGTTATAAGTCTTGCTGACAAAAGAAGTAAAGTCAATCAACAGGTAGTAATTATAGATACCAAAATGTTCCGCTGCTCTCCCGGCTTTATTGTGGGCTCGGCAATTATTGTTGGTATCCTGGCCGCGTTGTATACAGTGTTCTATTAAGAGAAAGATGAATGATGAGGGGGAATTTATTCTCGCAGAAAGCGCGGAATACGCAGAAAAATCGTGAAAGGCGATATTATTTTTCGTCCTTTCTGATATGGGTACGTAACCCCTGCCAAATGTTTTGTTCCATGGTGTTAAATGCAATTACTTCTCCGCTGGTATTAAAAACAGGGCTTCCTTCGTTAGCGAAAACAGCAGCAAAAGAATAATTTATATATCCTTTTTTATCAGTGTCATTATCACTGGCGAGTAATTCTCCGGGTATTAGTACGGCATTCATTTTTACACCGTTTGCTATTTCTTTATCAGTTTGTGGAAATGCAAGCATAAATAATTTTTCACCTGCCTTATTTATTGTGTGCTCTTTATTTAGCGAGAGAAAACTGACATTATCGAAGGTCCTGCTTGTTTGTTGCGGGTCTATCACTGCAAGTTTTCCCTCTTCATAGCCTCCCATATAGTTGCAACTGGTAAAGGAATTATGATCATCCTTCCCGGTGCCATTAAGATAAAAACCAAGCTTTATTGTGAACCCCGATAACGTGGCCTTTCCATTAATATTAAAAGCCCTTCTATAAGTGGCGATCTCCCGGTTCAGTTCAGGGTTAACCAGGTCCTTCTCCCAGGGTATTCCCATATAGCCGGAAGTTACACATCGTCCTTTTGAGTTTAACAATAAACCACTACCCGTTGCATAGTTGGGCTCCATATCTTTTTTCCATTGACTAAAACTTCCGTTACTGTTTTTGATAAAATAAACAGGCTCTTCTGAAACATCTTCAAATGTTAATTTGAAAACAAACGAATGATATACTAATCCGAGGTTGTTTGTATAGAGCTTCTCAATCTTTGATTCGCTCCAGTGTGTATCGCGGTAATTAGTAACATACCCGCTTATTTTATTTATCGAAAGAATAACTATTATCACTATTATCAAACCCAAAATGCCGCTGCCTTTTCGGTTTGATAATTTATTCCCCCAGTTCTTTGCGCCACATTTACTGCATTTTAGTTTGTTGCTGAGCGGTTCAGTATTTCCACATGCTTTACAGGTAATCTCGTTAGACTCATTCATCGTTTCAGTATTTGCCTTGCTAATTTTTTTTCCAAACCTGGCTGGCAAGATTATATACCCAGGTTTGCTGAGGTTCTATTGCCGTATAAGCCGGCGGGTTCTGCACAAAAGCAGTAAAGGGAGCCAGTTTCCATTTGTTATTTTCATAATGAAGATTACCAAGACAATTAGCCTGTGCATCAAAAACTACAGATCCTTCATAAAAAAATTCATCACCTTTTATCACCTGTATTTTAGTAAAGTAACCATCGTTATCCACGGTGGCGGTAATACTATCGATACTGGTAAGGGCCATGGGCTTTTCTTTATCAGTCTTATCAAATGTTGTTTTTATTATTTCAAAAGTCTGCAAGCCGCCGGATGAATTATTATCTGAAAATGATGTGGCTGCCTCTAATCCTTTTACCAATAATTTTTGCGACGGGTAGATCAGGCTGTATCCTTTTTGCCCCGGTACCAGTGCTGATACATTGTATTCGATAAAATCTTTGGGATCGTTCAGCACAACGAACAGCGCCACTGTTTGCCCGGTGATCTTATACTCTTTGCCAGACAGGCCCTGCTTCAGATCAAGCCATGCAGCCATCATATCGTTTAATGGTTCTTTTTCCTCATCGCTAAGCTCCCATGGTGCGGCCATCTTTTCTGAAGTGGCACACGCACCGGTTGAGTCGATAATAAATCCGTTACCAATAATATGATTGACTGCGCTGTCAGCATTTGATGGCGAGAAGGTTCCGTCGGCATTTCTTACAAAAAGAAATGAGGGTTGAGATTTATCAGTGAAATCCACTCGGTAAACATATTCATGATACACCCAGCAAGAGTTAGCAGAAAATGATGCGGCGGAAATTATTTCCCCGGAAGCACCGGTATGTTTTTTATTTGAAAAAAAACGATATCCAAACCAGCCTGCACCTGCAATCACAATGATCACAATTATATAAATGACACGTTTTTTCATAATTGAAATTTGATTATCCCCTTACTGCATTTACTGCTGAGGTGACGCGTTTTTTAAGCTCGCTCGAAGTTTTAATAATGTCTCTGAAATAGCTTCTTACTTTATCTGTCGCCTCGTCTATCATTCCTTTCTGTGGGGCGGCAACTGCCGGAACAGGTACTGTCTTATTATCAATCTTAAGGCGGTCCTTATACTCCTGGTTTAGCACTGAAAAAATGCCGGGGGCTCCATTAGGTGCTGCGCGTGTACCCATCCCGTTTTCAGGGGCCGATGCTTTTTCACCGCAATTATTATCGAAGAAACATCCCCAGTCTTTTACCTTCCCAATATCAAGAAGCTTTTGTTGCCACTCCTGTAACCGGTTATCAGATTCGTCTTTTTGTTTCTGCGCCTTATCTACCTCAGCCTGCAGTACATCAATCTGGTCCTGGAAACCATTCGCGGCGGCATTCGCTTCCACTAACTTTTGTTGCCAAAAATTGTAAGCAGTGCTACCCACCTGGTGTACGTTATTGTGATCATTAAATATGCCTTTAGCTTCCGCCACCTTTGCATCATGCAATTGAACCAGGCCGGGCTGTTTTGAATCCAATTCACTTTGTGCGGTTACAAGATTACCGGCAGCAGTCTTATTATCGGCCTGCTCTTCTTTTAGGCCGTTTAGTACAAGCTGCAGTTGTCCCTTTGCCGGAGCCCCCAAAGTATCTCCTGCATAACAACAAAACGGGCCAACTGAGAAGAGCATAAAAAGCGTAAAAACGAGGGGAATCCTTTTTATCATATATGTCCTTTTATAATCCAGAAAGACTGGCTGCATCGGGTAAAGTACACAATTAACTTAACCAAAGAAGAAATGCTATTGTTCGTCATAATCAATGGCGATCTTTTAGCAGCCTTGCAAAGCTAAATAGCATATTTATAACGACTTACATTATTCAATTCTTTCTTTGCAAGAAGTAACTCTTTCCCTGCAAAGAGCAACTGTGGCTCTGCGAACGACAACTCCGCTGACGCAAAGACAGGCTGCTACTTTGCGAAGAGCAACACTTCACGTGTGAAGAGCAACTCCGGCTCTGCAAAGACCAAAACATATCATGCGAAAAGCAACAAATCTTTCGAAAACATCAACTCCCGTAAAGCAATCGATACCTATTAAAGTGTGATTGGTAGCAAAAAAGAAAAATTGGAAATTGATCGATGCAGGGGTTTTGTAGAATATTGAATGATGTCGACATAACATGCACTCTTTGAAATCACAGGCCCTGCTATAGGAATAACAATTTTAATTACCTTAATCCTTCAAACCTGCTCCTTAAAAACAAATTCTTTTAAATGAAAAACATCTTACTAGCTATGGCCCTGTTAACTGCAGCCTGTAATCAGGCAAATCATGATAATGATTCTTTTGGTGAAGTAAATGGCAAAAAAGTTTCGTTATATGTTTTAACGAACAGTAAAGGCGACACCGTAAAGATCACCAGTTATGGGGGTATTGTAACCTCATGGACCAACACTGATAAACAAGGTAAAAAGAGCAGCATAGTTTTAGGATTTGATAGCCTCAGCGGGTATCTCGCCAAGCCGCCTTATTTCGGTGCACTGATCGGGAGGTATGGCAACCGCATCGCTAAAGGGAAGTTTACACTCGACAGTAGTACGTATACCCTGGCCACCAATAATGGGGTAAATCACCTGCATGGCGGCATTACCGGATTTGATAAAGTAGTATGGGACGTTACAGAACACACCGACAGTTCGTTAAGCCTTTCTTATGTTAGTAAAGATGGAGAAGAAGGTTATCCGGGCAACCTGCAGGTAAAAGTGAAATACAGTTTTTCGGATGAAGGATTAAAGATCGAATACGATGCTACTACAGATAAAGCGACAGTCATTAATCTCACCAATCACAGCTATTTTAATTTAAGCGGAAACCCATCCAATAATATTTTAGGTCACCAGCTCACCATCATGGCAGATCATTACACACCGGTAGATTCAACACTTATCCCTACAGGCGAGATCAAAGCCGTGGCCGGTACTCCGTTTGACTTTACCACTGCTCATGCAATCGGTGAACGCATAGATTCTGTACCTGGTGGATACGATCATAATTTTGTACTGAATAAAAAAGATAATCAATTAGAGAAGGTAGCTGAACTGAGCGAACCAACTTCTGGAAGACATCTTGAAGTGTGGACGATGGAACCCGGACTGCAATTTTATTCCGGTAATTTTTTAGACGGTACGATCCATAACAGCCAGGGCATTGCATTACAAAAACACGCAGGATTATGCCTGGAGACGCAACATTTTCCCAACTCTCCCAATCAACCCAATTTTCCAACAGTTGTTTTGAGGCCCGGTCAAACTTATCATACGGTTACTGAGTATAAACTCAATACAGTTAAGTAGAATCCCGGCGGCTTATTTAAACTGAGCTTCTGCAAACTTCAGGTATTGCTGCCAGTCGTATAATGTAACGTCGTGCTTGCCTGCACGGATATGATAGCGTACTGTAGCGCCTACGGGTTGATGGAGCCCGGGCATTTTATCTGTATCAATACCTTTTTTACCAAACAAAGAATAAACACGGCCAGCTTCTTTTGCACTTAAAAATTCTCCTTTCGGATCAGACCACTGATCGCCTTCCGCACTTGCTACATATAATGGCCGCGGGGCGATGAGTGATAAAAGCATGTGCCCGTCAATTGGCAGTGCTGCTGTATTATCGCCATAGGTTTTATATGAAGCAGAGAACCAGTGCGGAAATTTTTCATTGATGATCTTTACTGTTTCCCCGTACCATCGCTTAGAAAGTGTTGCACCGCCTTCTCCCGATTCGTTTGAAACAACCAAAGCGAATCGCTGATCAGAAGCTCCTGCCCATAAAGCAGCTTTACCTAATCTTGAATGGCCCATCAACGCTACTTTTTTTCCATCGATCGTTTTATCCTTTTGCAAATAATCCATAATCCGGCTGAGGCCGTATGCCCAAGCGCCCATGGCACTCCATTGTTCGGGCTGAATATTTAAAACATCTTTCATTGTTGTTCTTATTCCTGTTTTCCATCCTTCAGGATGATCAGGTTCTATGTCTCCATAATATGCCGTGGCCACTGCAAAGCCATGAGACAGTATCTCTTTTACCGGCCATTGTGTAGCGGTATCATTACCACGGGAGTTCTCTGTGGCCCGGTTATTCACTACACCTTTTGTTTTAGGCGCTATCCATGCCTGTGAAATAAAAACAGACGGGTCGGACTGAATACTTTGATTCCCGGAAAAATTATAACCGACAAATACCGGAACCGGTTTCTTGCTATGAGGAATATACATCAGCAGGTCTGTGTAAACACTGGTGTCGGTGGGATGAAGATAAATTCTTACCTGCTTTCTTGTAGCCGTGCCCTTGAATACATGGCTATCAGATTCTAATATTTTGTACCTGATCGCAGTTTTAATTTTCGGGTAAGTTCCAAACTGGTTCTCTTCATACAGCTGATAAATATATGGGCGCTGAACTTTATTCCACTCAGCGGCAGTTTTTAATTTCCTTCCGTTTTGCATTAATAAAACATCCGGCAAAGTATAGGCAGGCACTTTTGATTCATCTGTATTTGAAACAAAAGTTTGCGCCCGGGTTGAGTTAGAAAGAAAGAGCGCAACTGATAAACAAACTATTGAAGCGATGTTTTTTTTGGTAGTCATGTAATCATTTTAGTGTTTATAATTTCAATATCGATTCCCACACAGATCTAAAAACCGGTATTCCATCCTGCAAATTTCTTTGCCTTGTTGTCAGCACTCTTTCGCCGGGGTAAATAATTTTTTCTTTTTCTTCTGCTGGAACTGACCGGTGATAGTCTTTAATAATATTACTAACGATCAACGTCATGGAATTGTCCTTACCTAATTTATTTATATCAATACAAATAAATATTTGCGAGACGCCATATTCAACTGACTGTTCAGTTATTTCCCAGGTAGCGGACCCACCTGAAAGCATGGCCGAAAGTATATCTAATAATAATGCAAGTCCTGCTCCTTTCCAGTAACCGGCTGGTAATAATCTGCCGGAGTCTATAATAGCAGAAGGATCATCAGTCAGATTTCCTTTTTTATCAAAACCTCCATCAACCGGTAACTTTTCATTTTTCATCAATTGCATTTCCAGCATTCCATAGGAGAATTGCGACATAGCGATATCCAGCACAATTGCTTCCTCGTTAAAAGGCAATGCAACTACGAGAGGATTGTTACCAAGGCGTTTATCGATTGCTTTCCATGCAGGCATATTGGCGATCGTGTTTGTCCAGGCAATCAGCACACAATTTTTTTTTGCGGCCCGCCATCCATAGTAACCGCCCCGCATCCAGTGATTAGTATTTGATAACGCAATACAACCGATGCCATTTTTTTGCGCCAGGTCAACGGCCCGATCTGTTGCCTTGATTGCATTTAAAGGTCCGGGACCTAAATTACCATCCCATTGTTCGATTGATCCGAAACCATGTTTGAAAGATGGTTTTGCATTAATTTTTATAAAACCTTTTCTGATATGCTGAACGAATCCCGGGAAACGATTTACTCCATGCGTATAGACTCCATCAATACTATTATCGGTAAAAACTGCTGCACATTCCGTGGCCCGGCTTTCATCAAATCCATGTTTGAGGAGAACACGAACAAATGCTGATTGCATTTCTTCACGTAAAACTTTTATCGTGTTCTCTTTATTCATGAGTTGTTATTCCTTTTACTAATCATTTATTTCAAGCACCACGATCGATTTAGCCGGAAGGGTAACAACAAGATCATTTCCTTCTTTTTTGGCGCCAGTAAAAACTCCGGGCACCACCCTATTTTTATTTTCAAAGGAATTAATATCAGTCAGGTTTGTAGAAGTGAGCACCCGGCCTGTAACCTTTTTCCAACTCTCTCCTTCTATCCGGGTTTTTATAATGATGTTATTCAAAGGATCAAGATTCACCAATGAAATATGGATTTTGCCGGTTGAATCTTTCGACGCTGAAATGTTTACTGCCGGTATCTCCTCGTTTCCTGATGAATAAGAAGGACTTTCAAAATGTACTGGTAATAATTTAGCATCCTGGTGAATTTTATACAGATCAAAAACATAATAAGTGGGTGTAAGCAACATGTCTGTTCCTTTAGTAAGAATAAGCGACTGCAAAACATTCACTGTCTGTGCAAGATTCGCCATCTTCACCCTGTCTGAATGATTATTGAAAATATTTAAAGTAGTTGCTGCAATCAATGCATCACGCATGCTGTTCTGCTGGTAAAGAAAAGATGGATTCGTACCGGGCTCAACGTCGGTCCATATCCCCCATTCGTCCACAACAAGTGCTACCCTTTTAGCACTGTCGTATTTATCCATGATGGCTGAATGTTTATTAATGAGCTCCTCCATCACAAGGCAGTTCTTCATTGTGTTGAAATATTCTTTCTCATCAAATTTTGTCGCGGAACCTTTCTTTCCCCAGTTACCGGAAGGAATCGTGTAATAGTGTAATGATAAGCCCCACATGCGCCGCGGCCCAACATTTTTCATTAATACTTCGGTCCAGTGGTAATCTGCGGCATTAGCTCCACTCGCAATTTTCCTCAGTGAGCTGGCGGGATAATTTCTCGTGTATGTAGCGTAACGCTTGTATTCATCCGCATAAAACTCCGCCGTCATATTACCACCACATCCCCAGCTTTCATTTCCTACACCCCAGTATTTTACACGCCATGGTTCTGCACGGCCATTTTGTTTTCTAATATTTGTTAACGGACTCTCCCCATCAAAATTTAAATATTCCACCCAGTGAGACATTTCTTCAACCGTTCCGCTTCCAACATTACCGGCAATGTAAGGTTCGCAGTTCAGCAGGCTGCACAACTCTAAAAATTCATGGGTGCCAAAACTATTATCCTCTGTTATGCCGCCCCAGTTCGTATTAACCATTTTTGGCCGCTGGGTCCGTGGACCTATTCCGTCTCTCCAGTGATATTCATCGGCAAAACATCCTCCGGGCCAGCGCAGGTTGGGAATATTTATTTTTTTCAAGGCCTCAACTACATCCAGCCTGATGCGGTCTTTTTTAGGCACATTCAATGAATCGGCGGCCCAGAAACCGTCATAGATACAACGACCCAAATGTTCAGAAAAATGACCATAAATATTTCTGTCGATAATATTGCCGGCGGCAGTACCAACTGATAGCTCCAGGATTTGCTGACTCATACCCATCTTTTGCACTAGAAAGAATATAACGAGTATAAGCAATTTATTTTGACTGAATTTCTGCATGACTGTTTATTTTATTACCGGGCGCAAAAAATGTAGGGATGTTTTCATTGATGTGTTTACTCGAATGTAACTGCCGTTTGGAGAAGTTATACAATCACCCGAAGTATTTTATATTTACTCCCCGTTTTCAAAATACAACTCATGAATGATAAAATACAGGTTCTAAAAACAGAAATCTTATCCGACAATTGGTATACACTAAAAAAAGTAACCTATAATTTCCGAAAGAAAGATGGAACATGGCAAACTCAAAACCGGGAAGCCTATGACCGGGGCAATGGTGCAACCATTTTGCTTTATAATAAGGAAAACAGGACCGTTATCCTTACACGTCAATTTCGCCTGCCTACTTTTATAAATGGAAACCCATCAGGAATGATGATTGAAACCTGTGCAGGTTTGCTTGATAAGGATAACGCTGAAGATTGCATCAGGCGGGAAACAGAAGAAGAGACCGGATACCAGGTTACAGAAGTTAAAAAAGTTTTTGAGGCCTATATGTCGCCCGGTTCGGTAACAGAGATACTGTATTTTTTTGTGGCGGAATATGCTGAGCGGATGAAGATAAATGAAGGCGGTGGCGTGGCGGATGAACAGGAAGATGTGGAAGTATTGGAACTAAAATTCGATAGAGCTTTCGAAATGATGAAGACCGGTGAGATCAATGATGCAAAAACAATTATGCTTCTTCAATACGTAAAACTTGAAAATCTTTTATAACCGGCCACTAATACTTGTTAGTTAGGCTTGCTGGTTCATTTTTTGCTGAACTATCTGACTTCTGCAACGGAATGAAAAATGAAAATTATCTCTCCATAATAAACAGCATTGAGGATTACGCTGTTTTTGCAACAGACCTGCAAGGGATCATTACTACCTGGAACAGCGGAGCAGCCAATGTTTTGGGATATGAGGAAGCAGAGATCATCGGAAAAAACGCATCCATTTTTTTTACTAATGAAGATAAAATAAAAGGTAAGCCCGAGCAGGAACTCGCAATAGCAGCCAGTTCGGGCAAAGCTGTAGATGAACGCAATCATGTGAAGAAAGATGGTTCTGTTTTCTGGGGAAGCGGCCTGGTATTTCCTCTATATGATGCCTCCTCGGAACACGTTGGATATACCAAGGTAATGCGTGATCTGAGTGAAAGAAAAAATGCTGAACAAGCCGTTATTGAAGCAAGGGATTATTTTAAGAACATTGTGGATACGGTTAGAGAGCCGCTGATTGTGTTATCTGAAAATTTTATCATCGATTCTGCTAACAAATCGTTTTATGATCTTTTTAAAGTGAATAAAAAGGATGTTGCGGGTATATCAATTTTTAATATTGACCAGGGGCACTGGGACGATCCGCGGTTAAAAACTTTACTGGATGAGACTGCTGATAAAGGTGAGAGCTTTAATGATTTTGAGTTACGTTATGACTCTCCCAAAACCGGAAGGCGGTTATTGCTCTGTAATGCACGAAGGATATCGGGCGCCAAAAGTAAGCGCCTGCTGATCTTGCTCGCCATCGAAGATGTAACAGATAAACGTACACTTGAACAGCAGCGAAATGATTTTATCGGAATAGCGAGTCATGAATTAAAAACTCCCGTTACATCTATAAAAGCTTATTGCGAAATCATTCAACAGCAATTGTTATCTGCCGGGCACGAAAAGCTGGCCCAGATGGCTGGTAAAATGCAGGTACAAATAGGTAAGCTAAATACTTTGATCGGCGACCTGCTTGATGCTACTAAAATTGAAGTGAGCAAACTGCAATTTAAAAATGAAATTTTTTCTTTTAACCAGGTAATCGATGAAGTTGTTGAGGCAGCAAGAGCTGCTAATCCGCTCATTGAAATTGTAAAGGAAACAACTTCCACGGTTTATATTTATGGCGACCAGACCCGAACAGGACAAGTGCTTCATAACCTACTGAACAATGCAATTAAGTACTCTCCCGGAGCCCGGCAGGTGATCGTTAAGACTTCTTCTGCAGATGGATTTGTTACTTGCTGCGTACAGGATTTTGGACTGGGCATACCTAAGGAAAACCAGGAAAGAATATTCGAACGTTTTTATCGCCTCACCGGCGATGGCAGGGAAACATATCCCGGACTGGGACTGGGACTTTACATTGCCTCTGAGATCATTAACCTGCAAGGAGGAAAAATGTGGGTAGAAAGCGAACCAGGCAAAGGGTCATCATTTTATTTCAGCTTACCGTTAAATAATGATAATGCGCTCTAAGAAAAAGATCATGGTGATAGATGATGATGAAGCCATACTTGATGTTGTAAGTATTATGCTTGAACAGGAGGGCTACGAAGTAATTATAAACAAAGGCAATAATATTTCGTTGACTAATAAGGATATAATGCCCGATCTTATTTTACTTGATGTGAGATTGTCAGGAATTGATGGCAGAACAATTTGTAAAAATCTGAAAGCTTCGGAGTTATTGAAATCATTACCTGTCATTTTATTTTCCGCAAATGCCGATATAAAAGAAATTGCAGCATCATGCGGTGCAGACGGTTATGTAGCTAAACCATTCAATAAAAAAACACTTGTTGGTACTATCGGATCAACATTGCAGTTAATGCAATGAACCTTTTGAATTATCCTTAATTGGAAATTTCAGAAATGGTATAAAATTTCAGGTTAAGTTCTCTTGCTTTTTGAAGAATGCTTCTAAGCCTGTCGGAAGGGACCTGGAACTTGCTGTTATTCTCTCCTATCATATGACCTACTAAGACAAGACAACTGCTGGTATTTTTTACTCCATCCAGCATCCGGTAGTATAATTTGTCTGGATGGTTGCTTGAATTATCCATTCCAAGACCGAATAAATATTTATTACAATCGGCTCTTACCAGGCTTTTCGCATAATTGCTGGAACCATTCAGTGCCCGCACACTTTTAAACATTTTAGTCAGTTCTATATCCAGTTGGTAATTATGGGAACCGAATGGGTAGGCAAAGGTTGTGGGATAAAATCCATCTTTATGCATTGCCTCGAGACCGGGATTTATTTCCTTACCAATCAGCTCTTGCATTGAATGTTTTCCAAGATATTTAAGCAGGTCATAATGATTAACGGTGTGATAAGCTATTTCATGCCCATGCTGTTGTATGATTTTCAATTTATTTTTTTGCGCATCCGTTAATTTGGAATATGCATCAACAAAAAAAGTAGCTTTTGCATTAAAGGAATCTAATAAGGGCAAATACTTGTACCAGTTATCAACAAAATGATCGTCAAAAGTAATTGCAACGGAACCTTGGGGAAGATCTCCCTCTTTGTCATATTTAGCACAACCGGTGCTTAATATAGAAATAAGAATAACAGCGGCTAAAGAATTAAGCAGTTTCGGGGGGTACATGGCGGATTTTGAGCTTGAAAACAGCAATTTACAGTATTTCACCAAAATTTCTTATTCCCCGCCAAAATTGTTTCGCACAAAAGCAATGGTCATAGTTCTTGTTTTAATAATGTAACCACCTCCTCCCAGTTATTTACCCGGGTATGCGTATCAATCCCGGCATTATGTCCTGCGGTAAACATGAAGGTTTTCCCCTTACAGAGGTCAAGATTTTTCACATGGTCATCTATCATATAATCTGTTCCGATAATACTTTTATCACCACAGAAAACAATATTCTTCCAGGTAATAAATGAGAAATTTTCCTTCAGCCATTCATATTTTTCAATTAAAGACTGGGGAAATTCCATTGCTGCTGAAACAATATAAATATCAAAGCTTTTTGAAAGCTCAGTCAAAGCTTCTCTTGCACCTTTCATCACCGGTACAGTTCTAAAAAATCCAGGGGTGTAAACGAATCTTCTCACAGCGCCACCGGGTAAACCTTCATGTTCAGGTTTTCCATGAAAAGATTCTATCGGTATACGCACGCCAAAATCTCTTTCATACCAATTGATAAAATGAGTAATGGTGTCTGCAATTACTCCATCCATATCAACAGCAATGGTTTTTCTTTTGATCTCCACGGCAAAGTTTTCGGCAAATATAACGGAGGTCAGTTTCTTTCATTAAAATCCATCATCAATTCAGAAAAAACGAGTAAGTTAAGTGTATCAATCAATGTAAAATGTCAATACGAATATGCACGTTAATAAAATGGCCTACACTCTTTGCGCTATATTTTTTTAGCAAAGCAACAGCTCAATCGGCTATTCAGCAATACCAGAATCTGAATTTTTCAAAAGTGAAAATAACCGACCAGTTCTGGAAACCGAAAATGGAAAAAGTCTCAACGGTTACACTTCCTGTATGCATTGATCAGACTGCCGTAAAAACTCCCCGCATACGCAATTTTGAAATTGCTGCGGGGAAAGCAAAAGGAAACTTCAAGGGCATCTTTTATGATGATTCAGACGTTTTTAAAGCATTGGAAGCAATGGCTTATTCAATAAAAAATCATCCGGATCATGCTATTGAAACTACAGCAGATGAATGGATAGATCTTATTGCAGCAGCCCAGCTTCCCGACGGATACATTAATACTTATTATAGCCTGCAGTTCCCGGAAAAGCGCTGGACAGACATGAGTATGCATGAAGATTATAATGGCGGGCACCTGATCGAAGCAGCGGTCGCATATTTTGACGCAACCGGCAAAAGAAAATTACTGGACGTTGCAATCAAATTTGCCAATCACTTTTCATCTCTTTTCGGTCCGGGTAAAAGAGACTGGGTAACCGGTCACCAGGAATTGGAACTGGCACTCGTAAAGCTTTACAAGACCACCGGCAATGAAAATTATTTGCACCTCGCAAACTGGTTACTGGATGAGCGTGGAAAAAAACTAGCCAGGGGATATACATGGACAGAATGGAAAGACACTGGATATGCGCAGGATCTGAAACCGCTTAAAGAACAAACAGAAATTACGGGGCATGCTGTTCGTGCCATGTATATGTACACAGGCGCTGCCGATGTGGCCGCTCTTACAGGCGATTCCGGATATTTAAAAGCGATGCAAAATGTGTGGGAAGATGTGGTGTACCGCAACATGTATCTTACCGGTGGAATTGGTTCAGCCGGAAGCAATGAAGGTTTTACAACAGATTATGATCTTCCAAATGAAAACGCCTATTGTGAAACGTGCGCCTCAGTTGGTATGGTATTCTGGAACCAGCGAATGGGCATGCTTACAGGCGAAAGCAAATACATCGACGTGCTTGAACGTAGCCTTTATAACGGTGCCCTTGATGGAATTTCATTAGAAGGAAATAAATTTTTTTATGGTAATCCTCTTGCCTCAGTGGGTAAAAATGCAAGAAGAGACTGGTTCGGCACAGCCTGCTGCCCTGCTAACATAGCACGCCTTATTGAGTCTTTGGGCAATTACTTGTATGGTTATAATAATGAAAATATCTGGATCAATCTTTTCGTAGGCAGCACCGCCATTATTCCTGTAAATAACCAGGAAATGCCCATGAATATTAATACTAATTATCCCTGGGACGGCAGCGTTCGTATTACATTTTCTCCACAATCAAAAGCCGATTTTGCTTTACACATTCGCATACCCGGCTGGGCAGGTAAAGATGTTGTTCCCGGTGGATTATATTTATTTAAAGATGTGCCTGCTGTCAATTTTGTCCTTACCGTGAACAGAAAAAAAATGCCATACAAATTAGAAAAAGGGTATGCGGTAATTAAAAGAGAATGGAAGAAAAATGATGTTGTTGAAATTGATCTTCCTATGGAAATTAAAAGAATCATTAGCCGGCCCGAATTAAAAGCTAATGAAGAAAGAGTCGCTTTGCAAAGAGGGCCATTAGTTTATTGCGTTGAAGGAAGTGATAACGACGGCGAAGCATGGAACCTGATTCTTCCGGCTAATGCGATTTTGTCTGCCGGCGAGAAAAAAATCATTAATGAAAAAGTTATTACTATCAAAGCAATGGTTCCTGTTCTGTCTGTTTCTAAAGATGGCACTCATGTTGAAACGCACCACAAGATCATCACTGCAATTCCTTATTATACCTGGGCCAACAGGGGACAGAGCCAGATGCAGGTATGGCTGCCTGAAAAAATAAAAGATGTAAAGATCAACCGGTAAAGAATTTTTATATAACTACCGCCATTATTCTTCACCCATATTAAGAAGTAAAACCTGTAACCTGTTGTAACTGAAGAAGGGTTTTGAATGTGCATAACTTTGCAACATCGGAATGCAGCATACCCCCTTTTAATTCTATCTTATATCTGGAATGAATTTGAAAATATGGTAATCGAAACTGGCAACCTGTTTAAAATTGCTGCTTCAGAAAAAGGACTTAAAATTACTAACCGCGAAGGAATTTTTTATTTTCTTTCTTATCGTTTCATTGGCAAAGAGACAAACATTGCAGACAATCATATTTCTTACCAACTACTCCTTTTAAAACACAGTGGTCTTTTTTCTGTTGATGAATTATATGAGATCGCTTCGCAAATTCATGAATTTTGTCCTGAAAGCAAGATTGATTGGAAAGCAACTTTCCTCCTGATTGCAACACCACAGGAAAGACAACAACATTTAAAATACATGGCCTATCTCTCGCCTGTAAAATTATTTAATTTAGTTAAGTCGGGCGGATCTGTTCACGCTGAAGTGAGTAAAAAATTAAAGCAGCATCATTTATTTAATTAACACGGAAGAAGTCAAAAGTCAAAATTCAAAAAAAGAGCGGTTTGTTCTTTTTGAATTTTGACTTTTGAATTATTACAGGCTCTTTATATAAGCTATCGTCTGTGGCACCTGCGTCTCGATATTGGAGCTTTCGTCTTCAATATAATAGTGCTTTATTCCTGCTTTTTTTGCCGCTTTTAAGACTGCAGGAATGTCGATCTGGCCCGTTCCTAAGGCTACGTCATTATTCTGGTCTGTTCCGCCGGATAAACTTCCCCGCTCCACTCCTTTTTTCAGATCTTTTAAGTGCATGGTTTTGTAACGGCTGCCATATTTATCCAATAATGCTGCAGGATCCTGGCCCGGGAAAAATGCCCATAAAATATCCAGTTCCAGGCTTACATATTTCGGATCTGTTTGTGTAACCAGGTAATCATACAAAGTTCCGTCTTTATAAGGCTGAAATTCAAACCCATGGTTATGATAAATAAAAGTAAGGCCGTATTGATCTTTTAATATTTTCCCAACACGATTGAAATCCTCTACTGCTTTCTGCATTTCTTCCACCGTCATTACTTCGCTATGCGGAATACCAGCCACACGCACATATTCTGCACCTAGCGTTTTTGCATTCTGAGCAACCTCTGCAGTTTTGTTTACAAGATCAGGATAGCTTACGCCGAAGGAAGAGCATTTTAAACCTCTTTCATCTAACATTGTTCTTAACTCCTGCGCTGTTTTACCAAATAAATTTGAGAACTCTATATCTGTAAATCCATTGCGTTTTACTACATCCAGCGTTGCAGCCACATCTTTCTCAAATGCTTTCCGGTAGGTATAAGAAACTACTCCCGGGTAGCCTTCAAAAAGTGGTTTCTTTCTTTGAGCACTCGTATCTGTAACAGAAAAAACAAGAAGAAAAATCACGAGAGCTAATTTTGCAATCTTTATCACTTTGTTTGATTTATAAGTGGAATAATAATGAATCAATTTATGAGAAATTGTATGCCGGGTTCCAGTTCTCGATCGTGTGATTGTAGATAGCATGGTTAGCTAAATGCACACAGACTGCTGTCGTAGCGCCGGTAATTACATTCGCTGTTGGCTGCTCCATGCTAAAAACTGATCTATAAAAATCATTCAACGCATACCATGTACCATCTTTTGCGGGTTCTGTTAAAATAGGAATGCCGCCATCTTTGTTCCAGGTAATTTTTGTTGCACCGGTAACTCCGTCTACCGTTTGAAGTTCTTTTTTCTGCTGCGCCTCCGGGTAATAAATTCCTTCATTTACCAATAGAGAAATGGTTCCTTTCGTTCCCTTTAACTTAAACAGATAACCATCCCTTGCATTCCCGCAGGTTGCTCCAAAGTTTCCGATCATGCCTTCTTTTTTATACCGCAGCATCACCTGTACATTATCATATGTTTCTCTCCCGTCTTTATAAAAATCTATACCACCTGTTCCGAATATTTCATCGGGATGCGTTGCAAAAGCCCAGTTAATAAAATCGATCTGGTGCGATAATAACTCTGCCGGTAATCCCCCTGAATACTCTCTATACATTCTCCAGTTGATCTTTCTTTCGAGTGAAGGATCAGGTATGGGTCTCTTCCAGTTCCAGTTACGATCCCACCGGCAATCGATCTGCGTTACTTTACCGAGATATCCTTTTTCGATCATCTCCTTTACCTTAAAATATAAAGGTGTATATCGATACTGGTGGCCCACCTGGAACGTTTGCGAAGGATATTTTTTTACGAGGCTCACTAAATTTTCAGCCTGCGGAATATTATAGGTCATTGTCTTTTCCAGGTACACATGTTTACCAGCCTGGAGAGAGGCGGCAGCAATTTCATAATGCATATTTAATGGAACTGCTATCGCAACAGCCTGGATAGATTTATTATCAAGAAGCTGTTTATATTCTTTGTATAATTTTAACTGGGGAGAGGATTCGATTTTCTGGGCTTCAGTTAAACGAAAATCAAGGACATCACAAACAGCGATGATATTAAATTGACCAGGCAACTGTTTCATTATTTCCATAAGGCCCTTACCCCTGTCGCCACAACCAATCACACCGATATTTATTTTCCCTTCCAACTCCGTACCCGAAAAGGCTTTCAGCATTTCAGCATGCAGCAATAATCCACCTGTAGCCAAAAAGCTTTGTTTAATAAATTTTCTTCTGCTCATAATTCTTAATGCTGGTATTAACCGGTTTGTAAATTAAGTTAGTCTGCTGAATTCTCACATGCCGGCGTTCATCAATTTATAAAATCCCCCGGTAGCGGTATCAGCTATGCCTCCTCCTGGTGTATGATAAATAAAATAGGCTTCCAGGCCGGGATGATTTTTTAAAAATTGAAACGATTTACTTAACCCGAAGACCATCAAGGCATTATCATAACCATCTGCAGTTATTGCATCTTTTGCATAAACGGTTACGCTTATCAATTCATTTTGAACAGGATAACCTGAGGCCGGATCAATTAAATGTGAAATCTTTCTGCCACCACTCTCATAAAATTTCCGATAGTTCCCCGATGTAGTTATTGCGCCATATTCCGTGTGAATAAATGTTTTTATTGACTGGGCATCAAATTCATCTTTCAGTGGAGACTCTATGCCTATCGTCATTTTTTCTCCTCCTGGTTTACGACCTCTCACACGAATTTCGCCCCCGACTTCAACAAGATAATTGTCAATATTTTTTTTCTCAAGCAGGGCCGCCAGCACATCTACCGTATATCCCTGCGCAATCCCGTTTACATCGATATGAATACAAGGCAGATCTTTTTTTAAGCTGTTGTTTTGAAGTTGAATTTTATTGGTACCTACACAATTTAAAATCGAATGGATCTTTTGTGAGTCCGGCAAAATATTTTCTTTATTCACTCCAAAACCCCAGGCCTGTACCAATGGCTGCACAGTAATATCGAACGCCCCGCCAGTGTCATTAAATATCCCGATCGACTTCTTAATAACTTCTGCAAAGTTTGAATCGATTTGAATTCCTGCCGATGAGTTATTGAATTGTGATATCAAAGAATAGGGCTGGTAAATTGAAAGCGAGCTATCGATCTTAGACAGTTGGTCATCTATATCAACTTTTGAAACAAAACCTTCTTCTGCGAAATAAGTTATATGATAGGTAGTGCCCTGGGTAGCTCCTTCAATATAAAAAGTTTTTTTGCCCGGGTAATTCGTGAACTGTAAAAAAACAATCCCTATCAATATCGTTAAACCTCTTTGCATCCAGACTTTCTTTACCACAGATCAATTATTTGGATGAAGCAAAGGCTGCGGCCTCCGTATTCATTTGTTCTTTTGTGAAAACTTTTCCGGAATGAATAATGAACCGGTAACGAAATGTTGTTGATTGACCCGGCATCAATTTAAAATTTAATTCTTCTGTCCCATTACTGAATATTTTTCTTCCCAGGGGGTTGGCTGCAAACAATCCATATCCCCTCGCATGCCAGTAAGTAGGATAACCAACATTGGAAGGATGATCAATCATCGCAATGGTAATGTCTTTTCCATCTTTCTTTCCTGTAAGAATTGTCCACGGACCTTTACTGCTCCAAACCGAGTCGCCTTTTAAACCAGTGCTCCCATAATACATTCCTGTAACATCATTACCGCTGGCTGCAACTGTTGTTATATTTCCTTTGTCATCAACAAAATTTGATTTTTCCTTTGATGGAAGTTCCAGTTCTCTTGCAACTCTTATCGCTATCATTCCATCCTTTGTATCCTTAAAATAAACCGTAGTATCAGTCGCGGTTAAAGTTGTTTTACGGTCAAAAATGAAATCATTGCCGCGAACACTAAAAAGAAAAGTGGTCTGTTCATTCAGCAATATTTTTTTATCAGGCCTTACCCAAATAGCCGTTGTTGTTAAAGAAGCATTGTCTTTGCCGGTTTGTTTGTTAATAATTTTCTGATGATAAATTGTCCCATACATATTCCTTTTTTCCAGAGCGATAGCTGTTGAATTATTCCAGAAGTCAAGACCATTTACAGATTCATAATTCAGCCAGATACCATTGTGATGCGGATGGTCAGTTCGTTCTCCGGCTCTGGATGCAAGTGGAAAACCCCTTGTTACTGTTACTCCATCAACTGTATTAACGGGAAAAAGAATTGGCTTTCTTACGGAATCATAATAACAATAAGCGGTGAGCAGTTTTTTATTGTATAAAACATCAACCTGCTTCTGATCTTTTTTTTCGATGATCTCAAAACCTTTTTGTGCAAACGAAAATGTTGCGGCTGATAAAATGACACTAAGAACAATTATTTTCTTCATGATCATATAAGTCAAAATTCAAAAGTAAAGATTCAAAATCGGTTGGGTTCTTTTTTGACTTTTGAATTTTGACTTGATTTAATTTAGTATTTAAACGGCTTCCCTCCCACCATTACTTCCTGAGTTCTTTCATCAAACGTTGCTTTTAAACCTGTATGCGCGGCAGCGGTTGTCATAATATTGGCGATTGAATGTGCGTAACCCGCTTCCACAGGCGCATTCGGCGTTTTGCGGCTGCGAACGCATTCCATCCAGTTACGCACGTGCGCATTGGTTAATTTATCAGCACCCGTGTTTGCTGAAGCAACTACCTGCACATTTTCAGTAACAAGACTTTGCTCGGGCAATAAGTTCGGCTGCATTTTCATTTCATCAGCAAAGCGTTTTGTTAACCCGCCTGTTGGAGAAATTTTATTTGTGATGAGATTTAATTCTCCGCCGTTAGAATAATAAACTTCCGCTGGTCTTTCATCCCCATTGTGCATGCGTGAACTAAAGGTTACCTGGAAACCGGTTGAAGGATCATTCTCCGGGCCGTAATCAAATACAGCAGTAATTGTATCCCAGTTACGGCGGCCATCTTTCCACATATAAATGCCACCATTGGCAACCACACTTCTCGGATGTTTTAAACCACTAAACCAATGCACGGTATCGATCTGGTGACTCATCCATTGTCCCGGAAGACCAGATGAATAAGGCCAGAACAAACGATACTCTAAATATTTTCTCGGATCGAAATTTTCGTACGGACGATTCACTAAAAATCTTTTCCAGTCCGTATCGCTTTCTTTTAACTGTGCCACCAAAGCCGGTCTGCGCCAGCGTCCCGGCTGGTTAACGTTCCATGTTAATTCAACCATAGTGATGGGCCCAAACTTACCTGATTTAATAAAATTATCTGCAGCCCAGTAATTAGAACCGCTTCTTCGCTGAGAACCAATTTGAACAATTCTGTCAGAACCTTTGATCGCTTTCAGTGCGGCCCTGTTATCCTCCATCGTTTCAGCAAACGGTTTTTCTACATAGGCATCGCAACCAGCCCTTACTGCTTCAATGGCGTGCGTTGCATGCTGGAAATCTGCAGTGCTGATAAAAACAGCATCAACCATTTTACCATTATACATTTCTTCGTTATTGCGGCAGGCCGTAATATCATGTCCCATTTTTTCTTTCCATGCAGCAACACCTTCTTCCCTTCTTTTTTTCCAGATATCTGAAACGGCAACAACATCAAAATTGAGTTCTTTGTAATGATTCATAAATGAAGGGAGATGCGAACTGCGGTGACGATCAGAAAAACCGACCACACCTACTCTTACCCTGTCATTTGATCCGATAATGCGGGCATAACTTTTTGCACTGAAGCCAAGCGACCCGAGGTACACAGCGGCAGAGGCCTTTGCTGAATCTTTGATAAATTTCCTGCGTGAATCTGACATTGTTGATTTTTTAGAAGTGAAAATATTTTTGAATGATGTTATCTCGTTTTGTTTTTTTGAGCCATGTCAAGCGCATTTGTTGTTGTATAATATTTAGCGATCATATTCGGAACTTCCCATGAAGGCAACTTGCCTGCTTTTAAATACTGAAGATATTTTTCCATTACTCTTCCGAAATGTGCCTCATGTCCCTCTTTATATTTTTCAGGAATTATTACTTCCCATCCTTTTGCAGTTTTCTTAAGATCGATACCGGGATATTTGGTCTGAAGTCGTTGAATACTTTTAACTAAATCGCTTTCATAAGAAACATCACCGGCATTTAAAGGTTCAATATATAAAGCAGGAACATATTTTTGTTCAGCACCCTGCCTGATAACAAGATTCGTTTTTGTACCCCGCATGATGGAGTAATGCGTATCACCGCCACCTTCAGGCGCTTTGTAGGCCCATGTTACAGAAACTTTAGCATGAACACCTTTGATCGTATAATTGATCTCACCGTTACTGTAAACTTTGAGAACACTATCATTCACAATATCATTTTTGAAATAAGCGGGGAAACCGTTCAATTTTGTCAAAGTATTAAACTGGCTAACACCCATTTCTGTTGGCCATCTTCTCGCTGTGTTCAGCTGAATATCTTTTTTGTAATCAATTACCTGTTCAGGAAAACATTCCCACTGAACAAGATCAACAAGATGCGTTGTGACATCGACTATCCCTTCACCTTGTTGCTTTACATCCATGAACCATGGTGGTCTTGTTAAGACGCTGCCAGAAACATATTTATAAAAGTGATGCACACTTTCTTTTGTAACTGCAGGATCAGCAGTTGTACCTTTCTGTAACTTTCCAAACACGGCTGGTAATAAAGAAAGTTCCCGCTGTAGTATGGTTGTGATTTCGTAACGCTCTGTCATGATATCATACAACAGCACTTTATTTTTTTCGGCCGTTTGAAAAGCGGTTTTCAGCATTTCAAAATTATGTTTATCAATCGCCATCGGCTTATCTGCGAGCACATTAAAACCGGCTTGCACAGATCTTAAAATATATTCAGTTTTCTTCCTGTTATTGCCGGCCATCACAACAACATTTCCTTTTTTCTCTTTCAGCATTCTTTCCATGAAATCATTACCGGTATAAACATCTTCCTTCCAATGCGTAGGGTCATCGGCTCTCGTATTGTATAAATTTATTTTACTAAGATGTTCCTGGAGTTCCGGCCCTGCAGGTGCATATACATGCACAACCGCATCCACATCAGGATACATTGTTTTCTGAACAAGCGATGCATGAAAATGGCCGGGATCGAGGGTGATTAAGTGAATAGCAGGAGGATCATTGATTGCTTTTTTCAAAGAGACGTTTTTGTAACCCATCACTATTAATACTGGTACACAAACAAGAAGGAGGGATTTTTTCATCGGAGCTAAAGATCAAATAAAATATCAGCAATCAGATATTGTCAATATTAAAATTAAATAACCGGCGGGATGAAAGATCATCCCGCCGGAAAAAATTAATCTGGAATTTTATCAAGTGCAGGCACATTGTTCTCATAGCCTGTGTAACCTTTATTCTGGTTAATACGACCGTTACTATTTGCGTTAATTGACCTGGTTGGGACGGGCCATAAAATATGGTAAGGGCTTATTGTGTATTTATCACCATGATTTGTAACAATTCCATTTTTATAAAAATTGTTTTTAGCCATCACCCTGTCATATAAATAATTATTATCAGAAATTTTATCCAATGAGTACACTTTTCCATTCTCTGCAGCCTTACCTGTTTTTGCAAACAGGAATGATATCCTTGTCAACTCTGTTTTACGGGCTTCTTCAAAGAATAGTTCACGGGCTCTTTCATCCAAAATGGTTCCCATATTTACCTGCGCGGCAGTGATTGGCGCACAACCTGCACGTTGCCTTACTGCATTGATATCAGCAGCGGCAAGATCTAACTGCCCTTTCCAAAAATAGGCTTCGGCTCTTACCAGGTACGTTTCTGCTAACCTGAACAGGTACCAATCGCTGTGTCCTCCCTGCTTTGGTGAATTTTCATTATCATCAACAAATACTTTGTAATGAGGCCAGCCGAACCAGCTTCTTATAGTATCTGTTGTGGTTAATCCGCCTGTAGAATTTCTTAATTGCAAATTCTTAAGATAACTGGGATCATTAGAAGATTTTAGCCCTGGATCGTTATAAATAAGATCCTCCATGTTCATCCAGTTCCCTTTGGCGTGTCTCAGATCATTCGGATCGTCCCATATTTCATATTGGGCATAGTTACTGGGGCGTGATCTGCCTATTCCCCTGCCATAGTAATTTGACAGAATAACGTCAGCAGTTAGATTATCATACGTTCCTTTTTTACCGCTAGGAGCATTTATATTAGAACCCCAGAATGCAACGGCCTGCCGCATAATTGTCATTCCTGTTGCATATTGGCCATCACCGAACCTGTCAATTATCATAAACAAGCCTTCTTTATTTGCGGCAATTGATTTATTCTCCGGACGATGGAGAGACCAAATAACATTATTAGGGAGCGTCACAGGTACTTTTGAATCTGCCGGAAAATAATATGGCGGTGCTGCGGCTCCAAAAGCCGTTTTCATTAAACTGTAGACACCCCCATTAATAACTCCGCTTGCAGCAGTTATCGCGTCATCAAAATTACCAAGTGCAAGGTTCACTTTTGCCAGCAAATGACCCACTGCGCCTTTGGTTACTTCACCTTTATTAACTGCATCAGATGACCACAAAAGCGCAGAATCCAAATCAAGTTTTATCTTTTTAAGAATAACCTCCCGCTTGGTAGAGTAAAAATCAAGTTTGGGAGCTGTTATCTCTTTCATAAGCGCCGGCACATCCCCAAACTGGTTTGTGAGTTTATAGTATCTGAGCGCCCTGTGAAAATAGGCTGCACCAAGAATAGCATTACGCTCCGCTGTTGATGCATAAGTAGCATCATCGATTCTTGAAATAACCGTATTGGCGTATTTAATTCCGCTATACGCCTCTCTCCAGTAAACATATATTTTATTATGATCGTCATCATCTGCCTGAACCAGGTCTGGTGTAATTACTAAATTCAAATCCTGCGCAGGCCCTGATTTATCAGTAGTTCCTTCAACCGCTGTCTCTGAAAAAAGCATTTCAGTTAATATGGGCGGATTACCACCATAATATTCGAATCTTAAATTCCTGGCACAGGCTGTTAAAGCAGCACGCATTGCTGTAGCATCAACATATGTTAGCGAAGGCTCGTAAAAAGAAAGAGGCTCCGGTTTCAGGTAATCTTTTTTACAACTGTCAACACCTGTTAAAAGCATTACGAAAAGTGCTGTAATGATTATATATCTTATATATTTTTTCATGTTGCGATTATTATCAGGTTAATTAAAGGGTTAGATTAATGCCTAAAGTGTAGTAACGTGGCGGTGGAATTATGCCACGATCAGTAGGAGGATTCACTCTGAATTCTGCATCCCACCAACTCCATTCAGGCTGGTACACCGCAAGATTATTTACGTTAACATATATCTTTAAATTCTGGATCTTTAACCTGGTTAACATCCGGGCAGGAACAGTATATGCCAGTGCCACTGTACTTAATCTGATAAAAGATGTTTGCCGGTAGGCACTGAATCCCGCACTTCCATTACTTGAAAAAAGCCTTGCATAATCATTAATAGGATTTTCCGGGGTCCAATATGGGACTAAATAAGAATTTTGCCGGTCAATGAACCCGCCATTATTTTTTGCCTGGTTAAATTCTTCCTTCATACCCCAATTGGAATATATAAGGAAGGAAAAATCAAAATTTCTGAAGAAAGTAAATTCATTTCTTAAGCTCCATTGAAATTTTGGATTTCTATAACCAAGAAATTGCCTGTCGGCATCCGAATATTTACCATCGCCATTCACGTCCTCTAATTTAAAATCGCCGGGACGAACACCATATTTTGCAGCCTGGGTAAGTTCATCCTGTTGCCAAACTCCTAAAACTTTCAGATCCCATATTGAATTAATATCATGACCAATAAACCAACGATTAGCTACATCATCTTTTTCTGATTCCCCAATAACTTTTCCTGTAGCGTCGTAATCAGGCGTTGGTCCATATAAGTGTTTGATCTGGTTTTTGTTTAAGGTAAATGTTGCAGTGGATCTCCAGGAAAAATTTGGTGTTTTTATGTTTACGCTATTAAGCATTATTTCTATTCCTCTATTTTGCACTTCTCCTATGTTATCTATAACATTTTGAAATCCTGTTACATCCGGTAAAGCCCTGTTTACCAAAAGATCCTTTGTTGATTTTCTATATAAATCAATTGAACCGCCGATCCTGTCTCTAAGAATAGAAAAATCAAGGCCTAAATCATAAGACGCTGTTCTCTCCCATTTCAGACCAGGGTTTTGTAAACGGTTAACATATAATTGAGAAACCAATACTATTGCACCACTAGGTAAAATATATTGATACTTTCCTGTAGTGAGATCTGCAAGTGCGGCATAACGCCCTATATCCCGGTTACCATTTACTCCCCATGAGGCCCTGAGCTTTCCATAATTTAACCATCTTGCAGAAGCAAATCTTTCTTTTGTAAACACCCAGCCCAATGCTATGGAAGGAAAGGTGGCTCTGGGATTTCCCTGGCCAAATGCTGAATAACCGTCACGGCGAATTGATGCAGTAAGTAAATATTTATCTTTGAATGAATAATTTAAACGGCCCATCAAAGCATCGCCTGTACTTTTTTGATCATTACTGCTAATTGTAGGCTTAATTCCTGCACCAATATTATTATAACTTAAATTATCATTGGGATCGAATCCTTCATTATTCATTGTTTCATCCCATTGCTGGTACTTCTCAGCATTTAAAAGGACGGTTGCATCAATTTTGTGATTTCCGAATGTTCTGTTCCACATTAGCAGGTTATCCATCTGCCAGTTGAATGTAGTTCTGTTCTGTCTTGAGGCGACTCCTTTTCGTGCTGACACACGGAAATCTTTTGCTGAGGTGCCGTTAAAATTCCTATAGAATTCGTAATTGGGAGTAAAATTAGTTTGATAAGAAAATCCCCAGGGCAAATTGCCTTTTGCATAAATACTTCCGAATAAAGTTATATACTTTCTGAGGCGATTAGTATAAACATTATCAAGGAAAGGATTCAGGTTATTACCAACATCATCGTTAGGGCTATCCCTTAAAGTAACACCATCTGCTTTATACACTTCGCCGTAAGGAGAAGCGTTTACCATTTGCCCCCAGGTAACAGGTACCTGGCTCTCATCACGATCTGCGATCTGCAAATTTATACCTACAGTCATGAATTTTGCTGCCTTTGCTTCAACATTTAAACGTGTTCTGTAAGTTGTAAATTTATCACCTACAAGATATCCCTGGTTATTGTTATAATTAAGGGATAAATAATAGGAAATATCTTCCTTTTTTCCGGAAACGCTTACCGTATGGTCATTTCGCATTCCTTTCTGGAACATCATATCGTACCAGTTAGTGGTTTTACCTGCTTTATAATTCTGTCTTTCTATGGGTAATAATTTTAGCCTGGTCAACCATACATCAACCGGATCAGATGTTGCAGGTGTATTATCATAACCAAACCATTGTGCCAATGTAACACTCGGGGGAAGGGTTCTTGGATCATCATACTGGTAAGGCTTTGCAGTGGTAACGTTTTGACTCTTTAATACATTAGTTCTCCAGTTAACAAATCCAGGTCCATCATATAAGGGTTCATCCATTGCTAATGTAGCAAGTCCCACATTTGTATTAAAAGTGATGGTAGGTTTTGAACCACTACCTTTTTTTGTTGTAACAAGCACCACTCCACTCGCTGCTTTTGCACCATAAACCGCAGCAGAACTGGCATCTTTCAATACATCGATTGTGGCAATATCATTAGGATTAATATCAGACAGATCTCCCTGGTATATAACACCATCAAGAACAATTAAGGGCGAAGTGCCTGCACTTAAAGAAGATTGCCCTCTTATCTGCAAATTTCCACCACCTTTTGCATTTGGACTGGAAGTAACAACTACGCCTGGTACATTTCCTCTCATAGCGTCCTGGACACTTTGTGGATTTTCATTTTCAAGTTGTGCAACTTTTACCTGTGATACGGCACCAGTAAGGTCCTTTTTTTGTTTTGTTCCATATCCCACCACAACTACTTCATCTAATGCTGAAACATTTTCAGAAAGTGAAATAGAAATATTTGCTCTTCCGTTTACTTGTATTTCCTGTACTGCTAGACCGGTATAAGTAAATATTAATACACCGTTATCAGGAACATCTGTTAAAACGAAACGGCCATTACCATCAGTGGATACACCACGGTTGGTTCCTTTTAATAAAACACTAACACCGGGCAAGGGCGCTTTCTTGCTGTCAGTAACTTGTCCTGACACAGTATGAGGCGGAACAACTTTTGCTAAAGCAAAAATGGGTATGCTGATTATCAGCATAAGCAACAGCCCGATTTGCAAAAACGTTTTTACGTGGCTTCCACGAGGTAAAAGTTTAATCATTTGGCAAGATTTGGTTTGGCAATTAATGGAATAGAAAATAGTATAGAAGAATAAGTGTACGTGAATACAGTATCACTTTGTGTGAGCAAGCAGTTCATTGGAGTTAGTATTTTGGCAATCAGAATAACTGAATCGTTAAAATCAGCTACCTACTAAAAATAGCTATAAAAAAAATAATCTTAACATATTGTTAAGTGCTTTTTTACGCAATCCATTGCGTAAAGCTTGCAATCGTTAGTTTAGGTTGATTTTCAAAATGTTAGACGGTTGAAGTTCCGTTGGCGGTCACCGCAACATAAGTGTGAAGGTCCAATTGCATATTTTGTTTGTAGCTTTTGCCTAGGGTCTCAACTAACTGATCAATTACATCATCACGAATAATATTGATCGTGCATCCTCCAAATCCCCCACCCATCATTCTCGCACCTTCTACGCCATCAACATCTTTTACATAGTCTACCAGGAAATCGAGCTCTTTGCAGCTTACTTCGTAGTCTGATGAAAGCCCGGTGTGGGTTGCGAACATTTTTTTTCCGAAAGCTTCAATATTTCCTTCCTGCAGATCTTTACAGCCGGACACTAATCGCTCATTTTCTTCAACTACATATTTGCATCGCCTGTAGATTAATTCATCTTTTTGTTTAACACATTCATTCAGCATCATCATATTTACATCACGCAAACTATTAACGAAGAGGTGCTTTTCCTTCACCCATGCAACGCCCTGCTCGCATTGCTGTCGTCTTACATTATATTCTGATGAAGCAAGCGAATGTTTAACATTAGTATTAAACAATACGAGTTTATATCCGCTAAGATTTAAAGGGAGATATTCATATTCGAGAGACCGGCAATCCAATCTTACAACATGGTCCTTCTTACCAAACATACTTGCAAACTGATCCATGATGCCACACATAACACCTGCAAATTCATGCTCTGCATGCTGTGCCATTTTTACCAGCGACATCCTGTCGATAGTTAATTCAAAAATTTGGGTAAGTGCATAAATGGCCGCACATTCAACAGCTGCAGATGAAGACAATCCTGAACCAACGGGAACGTTACCATCAATCACTAAATTAAATCCCCGGATTTTATGCCCGTTGTTTTGCAATCCCGCAGCTACACCAATAATATAATTGGCCCATAAGGTTGAAGATGGTGTTAGTGAATCAATACTGCAAGTAAAATGTTCTGAATACTGAACAGAGTATAAATGAATTTCATTGTCATCTCTCTTACCAACAGCTACTGTAATTCCTTTGTCAATAGCAGCAGGCAAAACAAATCCTTCATTATAATCAGTATGTTCCCCAATGAGATTTACCCTGCCGGGAGAATGGACGAGCAGTGGTTGTGATCTCCAAAGTTTTATAAAAGTTTCTTCAACAGCCTTTGAGATGTCTGCAGTATTTTTCATAGGTAAATGCCGAAGTGATTATTTTTTCTTCGCCGGCCGCAACTTTTTCACTTCAGCGGCAGTTACTGCCGAGGCTTTATTCCCAAAACTACTTCTTATAAATGTTAGTACATCGGCAACCTGCTGATCATTTAGAAAATTATGCGGCGCCATATTATTGCCGTACACCTCCCCGTCAATCTCTTCTTTACTCGTCATACCATTCAAGACTACTTTAATGATCTTCGATTTATCTTTTGCAACCACGGCAGATGCTTCCGCAAGCGGCGGATTTAAATGCTGAACGCCGCCGCCATCTACCTGGTGACATTTGATGCAAAAAGTTTTATAAACTACAGCTCCTCTTGCTTTACTCGTTGCAGGTTTTGTGGCTGATGTTTTAATTTTTACAGCTGCTGGTTTTTTTGTTTGAGAAGGTTTTTTTACCTGGGCAATTGCAAATACAAAAATACCTGAGAACAATACGATCGCACTAAACTTCTTCATTACTATTTTTTGTACGAGATTTTATAAATAGTTCCTTTCACATCATCTGACACATATAAAGAACCGTCTGGTCCCTGTGCCAATCCGCACGGACGATGCTGCGCCTGCCTGGGAGCATTTACCGTCTCTACGCCTGCAAATCCGTCAGCAAAAACTTCCCAGTCACCAGCAGGTCTTCCATTCTTAAAAGGCATGAACACTACATAATAACCCTCTTGTTTTTCAGGCGCCCTGTTCCATGAGCCGTGAAAAGCAATGAACGCACCATTCTTATATTTTTCAGGAAATAGGTTACCCGTATAAAATAATAATCCATTAGGCGCCATGTGAGCCGGGAACGCAGCAACGGGCTGATCCATTAATGCACAGCGGCCAACTGTTTTTCCATCTCCACCATACTCCGGTGCCAACACTGTTTTTTTCTGGAACGGATCATAATAGCAATAGGGCCATCCGTAATTACCGCCTTTCTTTACCCGTATCATTATTTCAGCAGGAAGTTCAACACTTTGATGCGCAGTAAAATGTGCAGGGAACATATCGAGCTGATCTCTTCCGTGCTGCATTACAAACAGATCATTTACTTCTGTGTTCCAGTCGAGTCCAACCACATTTCTGATACCACTTGCATAGTGAACGCCATTTGAATAGGTCTGATCTATTTTATCTGCTTTAAATTGCCAGATACCACCAGCAGTTTCAAGTAAAGGACAAGGATCTTTTCCTTTTGAATTCGTGGCCCTGTCCTCCTCCTGGCAGGAATTTGCCGGTGCGCCGATATTTACATAGATATTGCCTGAGTTATCAAGCACGATAGATTTTGTGTTGTGCTGTTCTCCATTTACCAGTCCGGTAATAATGCGTTCTCCTTTATTTGTATCGATGACTTCGTAATTACTATTGAGCTTATAGCGATAGACATCGCTGTTAGAAGAAGCATAGAGATAACCATCCTTAATTGTGATTCCTGTTCCGCCGTAATTAGCAAAACCTGAAGTCTCATCGGCTTTGTTATCGCCATTTTTATCTTTCAGTAATATGATGGCTTTACCGTCTTTTGGTCTTTCCAGTTTAGCATACACATCACCTTTTGGAGTAACAAAAATGTGCCGTGTTCTTCCCACATTTTCCGCGAATGCAACCGCACTAAACCCGGGCTTTAATTTCAATCCGGCATTAACGGGATCGGCCTTTGGTTTGTGTGCTTTTTTTTCTTTTGGTGTTCCTGAGGCAAAGACCCCCGAAACAACCAACATAAAAGAGGCGGCAACTAACAACTTTTGCATATAGCAATATTTATGTTTTGAAAAAATTAGGTATGAAAATAACCAATACAAGTAATAAATCAACTTAATTGTAACGAACGGCTGATGCCCAACTCTAATCCTCTTAATTCAGCTAATCCTCTTAATCTCCCTATGGCGGAATAACCTGGGTTTGTTTTTTTATGAAGGTCATCCAGCATCTGGTGACCATGATCAGGACGCATAGCGATTGTAATTTTTCGATCGTTCATTATTTTAATTAATTCTTTCACAACTGCGTAGATGTCTACGTCACCTTCTAAATGATTTGCTTCATAAAAATTGCCGAGTTCATCTCTTTGTGTACTTCTTAAATGAATAAAATTGATCCGGTCACCAAACTGTCTTACAATTCCGGGCAAATCGTTATCTACTCTAACCCCAAATGAGCCGGTGCAAAAACACAGACCATTACTTAGTGATGGAACAGCAGTAAATATTTTTTGAAGATGAGCTGCAGTACTCACCACTCTGGGCAAACCAAAGATGGCGTATGGAGGATCATCAGGATGCACAACCATCTTCACTCCTGCTTTTTCTGCGACAGGAATTACCTGCTGTAAAAAGTAAATAAGATTTTTTTGCAAGCCTGTCTCATCAATTCCTTTATAAGTATCGAGTGCCTGTTGAAATTGTTCAAGCGTAAAACTTTCTTCACTTCCGGGTAGACCTGCAATGATGTTTCGCTGAAGCAATTTCTTCTCCTCATCGCTCATCGCTTCTAATCTTTGTTTTCCTCTTGCTAATTCTTCATCTGAATAATCTTTTTCAGCGCCGGGAA
>JAQBNK010000055.1 GCA_028288595.1 Chitinophagaceae bacterium | reverse complement strand
AGTCAAAAGTCAAAAGTCAAAAGTCAAAAGTCAAAAGTCAAAAGTCAAAAGTCAAAAGTCAAAAGTCAAAAGTCAAGGATAATAGAGAGCAAAAGTAAAAAAGGCATTTGGTAATCGAACTTATTTTTACTTTTTAATTTTGTCTTTTGACTTATTTTCCAAGTTGCTGCTGCATCCGCCTTACCCTGTCTTCTAATTTTTCAGAAGATAATTCTTCTCTCATACTATCTACTTTTATTGGGAAACAAAAAGGGGTTAGTCTTTCCGGAACAGTTATAACGATTTTACTATTTTCAATTCGCTGTAGAGCATTACGTAAGGGAACTTCTTCCATTTGTTGTGCAAACACTTCCTGGTAGGCCTGTCTTACTAAAATATTATTTGGATCATATTCCGTAAATACATTGAAAAGGAGAGAAGCGGATGATTGTAAATGCCTCGCTTTTTTGTGCTCTCCCGGGTAACCCTGGAATACTAATCCGCCGATCACGGCAATGTCGCGAAACTTTCTTCTCGCCATTTCAACGGAGTTCACACTTCGCTGAATATCTTCCAGTAAATTGTCTGTACTGAATAATTCGTAGACATTACTATCATCTAATGGTACAGGCTGATCACTCAATAATTCAAATCCGTAATCATTCATTGCAATTGAAAAAGTAATCGGTGTTATTTTACTAATGCGATAGGCGAGTAATGCTGCCATGGATTCATGCACCAGTCTTCCTTCGAAAGGATAAACAAAAATGTGATAGCCATCTTTCGTCTCTATTAATTCTATCAGCAATTCATTTGTTTTTGGAATAGCGGATAGCTGGTCCTGCAATTCAAATAAAGGCCTTAATGCTGTGAGTTCAATTTCTTCCGCCTTGCCTGATAATGCTTTGTTGAGCGTTTTTCTCAGCATTAACCCAAGGCTGGATGACAAAGGTACACGGCCACCCTGCCAGCTTGGAACTGTTCCTTTCTTTGTTGTCTTTTTTACAGTAACATTCATTTCTTTCATTCCAACTAATTCAACATTTCTTCCTGCGAGTGTAAATGCATCTCCCGGCTCCAGCCTGCTGATGAACCATTCTTCTATCACTCCAATAAATCCACCACCAAGAAATTTAACTTTCAGCATCGCATCACTTACGATCGTACCTATATGCATGCGATGCCTCATAGCTATGCGACGGTTGCGTATATGATAAAGGCCATTTTCTTTTTCAACTTTCCGGTATTCATCATATTGTTGTAATGCATTTCCTCCGTCTGTTATGTGATGAAGCAGTTCCTGCCATTCGTGATCATTCATTTCGCTGAAACAATAAGTGCTTTTCACTTCATCAAAAATTTCTTCTGCATTAAAACCTTCAGAGATCGCTAAAGTGCAGAGATATTGAATGAGCACATCAAAGCATAACTGCATGGGTTCGCGACTTTCGATCAGCCCTTCTTTGATAGCTTGTTTAATTGCCGCTGCTTCAACAAGTTCAAGAGAATGGGTAGGAAGAAAATATATTTTGCTGATGTCACCCGGCCTGTGGCCACTGCGCCCGGCACGTTGTAAAAATCTCGCCACTCCTTTTGGAGAACCCACTTGTATAACAGTATCAACAGGCCTGAAGTCAACGCCAAGGTCGAGACTTGCAGTACAAACAACTGCTTTTAATTTTTGCGTATGAAGCGCCTCCTCAACCCATGTTCTTAACTCCTGTTCTATACTTCCATGATGTAAAGCAATAGCGCCTGCTAAATGCGGAGCGATCGCCAATAATTTCTGGTACCATGTTTCGCTCATTCCCCTTGTGTTGATAAAAATGAGCGTGGTATTACTTTGTTCAATTATTGGTATTACTTTTTCTGCAAGCTTTAACCCCAGGTGGCCGGCCCATGGATATTTTTCTATTTCATCGGGGAGGACCGATTCAATATGAATTTGTTTATCCATATTGGCCCTGATGATAATTGTTTTGTTTGTTTTTGTTTGATTGATCAATGAAGAAACCAAAACTTCTTTGGCCTGTTCCAGGTTTCCGATGGTTGCACTGATGCCCCAGACCTGCAGGTTAGTTGGTAGTTGATGGTTCGCAGTTGGCGGTTGGCTGTTGTTAGTTGGCAGTTGGCTGAGTCTAACAGCTTCTTCGTTTTGACTTTTGATTTTTGAATTTTGACTTCCCAGTGCGACTAATCTCGAAATCGCCAACTCAACCAAAACACCTCTTTTTCCTCCGAGTAATTCGTGCCACTCATCAACAGCAATAATTTCAAGGCTTTTAAATAATTCAGGATAATCTTTTTGTGCAAGTAATAAATGCAAACTTTCAGGCGTGATGATCAGGACTTCCGGTATCTGTCTTTTTTGCTTTTGTCTTTCATTTGTATCAGTATCGCCATTGCGAATACCAACTTTCCATTTCATTCCTAATTCTTCTATTACTTCTTCCATCGCACGGCCAATATCTTTTGCTAGTGCCCTTAATGGGGCGACCCATAATAAACGCAAACCATTTTTTGTTTTTGTTTGATAGGTTTTTGGATGATCATTAATGAACCTGATCAAACTTCCCAGGAAAACAGAAAAAGTTTTACCACACCCGGTTGGCGCATTTACGATGCCGCTGTAATTATTAAGAATATTTTCCCAGGCCTGTTCCTGGAAACGGAATGGCCGCATTTCTTTTTGTAGCAGCCATTGATTAATGATCTTATACCCGGGCGTTTTTTTTAATTGATATTCTGATTGAGTCTTAGACAATTCTGCGTTTTTATTTACCATACATCGCCAGGAGTTCTTTTAGATCCTGGAGGGTGTTGATCTCTTCAGGCTTCTTATCTTTTCTCCACCGGCTGATGCGCGGAAAACGTAAAGCTACGCCGCTTTTGTGACGATTACTTGCAGCAATTCCTTCAAAAGCAATTTCAAAAACAAGTTCAGGTTTTACAGTTCTCACGGGCCCGAATTTTTCTATCGAATTTCTTTTTACAAATGCATCCACTTCAGCGAACTCTTTATCTTTCAACCCCGAATATGCTTTTGTAAAACTCACCAGTTTGTCGCCATCTCTAACTGCAAAAGTATAATCAGTATAAAGATTACTTCTTCTGCCGCTCCCTTTTTGTGCATAGATCATAACGGCATCTATTGTTAAAGGATCGATCTTCCACTTCCACCAGTCGCCGATCTTTCTTCCTACCTGGTATGTTGAAGTTTTCCTTTTCAGCATTAATCCTTCGGCGCCGTTTTCTCTTGAACCTTCTCGTATTTCTCTCAGTTCATCCCATTCGGTAAAGTCAATTTTTGCTGATAATAATAATACGGATTGATTAATATTTTTTACTAATTGCTCCAGTTGTTCTCTTCTTTCACTTAAAGGTTTTGTACGCCAGTCTTCTCCATTAAATTCAAGCAGGTCATAGGCGAAAAAACAAAGCGGCGCTTCCTGCAATTGTTTTTTTGTTACATTTTTTCTGCCAATGCGTGTTTGTAATAACGCAAAGGGGAGTGGTTTGCCATTTACTGCCGGAATAATTTCTCCGTCAATGACAATTCCATCAGGCAAATAATAATTCAGTACATGATATTCTGGAAATTTTTCAGTCATTAATTCTTCGCCACGGCTCCATACAAATAATTCGCTTTGTCTTTTTATTAGTTGTCCCCGTATCCCATCCCATTTCCATTCAGCCTGCCATTCATGAGGTTCGCCAAGCGTTTCTATTTCATCATTTATTGCATAAGCGAGATAAAAAGGATAAGGCTTCGAAATATCGGCCTGGTGTTCACTGCTGCATAAGAGGTCATCAAAGCTTACAGTAACCGGATCCCAGTTGCCGCTAATGCAATGTGCAATTACGGAGGCTTCGAGGTTAACTGTTTTTGCCAGTGCATTAACCATTGACTTTTGCGAAATACCTATTCGGAAATTGCCGGTGAGGAGTTTATTGAAAACAAAACGCTCAGACTGATCCATTGATCTCCAGGATGAAATAATAAAATTCTTTTTTATGCTCTCATCTGTTTTATCAAGCGCAATAAATTGTTCTAAATAATAATGAAGCGGGTAAGTCTCTGCGTTTGTATCCGGTTGGGGAAGCAATAAAGAAATTGTTTCAGCAAGGTCACCCACAGTGCCATAGCTTTCATAGAAAAGCCATTCTGGTATGTTCGCTATTTCAACGCACCAGGTATGAAGCAGTGTTGAATTGAGAATTCGTTTTGGTCTTCGGCCGCTAAACAAAGCAATCACCCAAACTTTATCCTTACCATCCGCCGTTGCGAAATAAGCAGATAAAGCATCCAGCTTTTCTGTGGTTTTTGTAGATGTACCCAGCACTCTTACCAGTTCAGCGAATTGTTTCACGGGGAAAGTTTGAGTTTCGAAATTTCCGATTAGAATTTAGATATCAGAATTTAATTCTTCCGTTTCATTAACCTGTGCTTCGAGTTGTGTTTCTTCTTCACCACCATACTCGGTTTTTACTTCTGCGGATTCAATGCCCAGCTCATTTAAATAACGGCTGAATGTTGCCTGGAACCCGTGTGTGACAAAAACTTTTTCAGCGCCTGTTGCTTTAATACTTTCTAAAAGGCCGGGCCAATCAGCATGATCGCTTATTACGAAACCGGCGTCGGCATTTTTTCTTCTTACATTTCCACGAACCTGCATCCACCCACTGCAAATGCCAACGGCGTAAGGATTAAATCTTTTCATCCATAGAGAACCTTCTGCCCCGGGAGGCGCTATAACTACAGCACCTTTTAAACTTTCTTTAGGTGTCTCCGGCGTGATTCTTTCAAGCGCTGGTAATTTCCAGCCGGCCTGTAATAAGGTTTGGTGAAGGTTCCAGACCGCTCCATGCGCATATATTACAGGCGATACCTGTGCAAGCGGAAGCAGTATCCTCTGTGCTTTTCCTAAACTGTAAGCGATGAGCACACTGGTTTTATTTTCTGTTTTATTTTTTGTTATCCATGATTGCAAACCGGAAAATATTTCCCGCTGCGGCTTCCATTTATAAATTGGTAAACCGAAAGTGGACTCGGTAACAAAAGCGTTGCATTTTACAGGTTCGAATGGCTGACTGATCCCATCATATTCTGTTTTGTAATCACCACTAATCACCCATACCTCTCCATCGACCTCAATTCTTACCTGGCTCGAACCAATGATATGGCCTGCAGGATGAAGTGAAATTTTTACATTATAGATAGTTACTGTTTCATTCCAGTCAACGCTTTCTATTTGTACATCGCCTAAGCGTAATTTTAAAATCGGTACAGAAAAATGATGACACAAATAAGATTGATTGCCCCATCGTGCATGATCACCATGAGCATGCGTGATAACAGCTTTGTTAACGGGCTTCCATGGATCAATATAAAAATCACCTGCCGGACAGTACAAGCCTTTATCAGTAAATTGGATTACAGGCATAAGAAACAAATCAGTAAATAAAATTTTACGAGCAGGTCATTTTTTTTCTGTACTGGTATTTTTAGCTTCTGTTTTTTTACCAGAAAGGCCTTTGTGTGCGAGTTTATCTCCATGTCTTTTTTCAGCTTCATCAATGGAGTGACTGGAAAAAAGTTCGTCATTTTTTTGAGCGAGCTTGGTGAGTTTTAAATAATAGTTTTTAAGTGTTATCAATTCTTCTTCAGTTAGGTCTTCACTATCTACTAACCTGTTACTGGCGGTTTCACTGCTTGCGATGAGTTCATTCAACTTCAAATGAACAGCCATCGTATCGCGGTTTTGTGTCTGCTGAATGATGAACACCATCAGGAACGTAATGATAGTAGTGCTGGTATTAATCACCAATTGCCATGTATCAGAATAGTGAAAGATCGGGCCGGTTGCTGCCCACGCAATAATTAGTAAAAGGGCAATGATGAACGACCAGGAACTGCCAGCTATTCTCGTTGCCTTCCCGGAAAACTTACTAAAGAACGCTGATAACCTGGAAGGCTTTTTCTTTTTCATAATCAAGTGTTTAGTTTATACAGTACAAAACACATGCAAGTTTTGGCGGCTTGCTTCGCCGGGAAAGAAAAGAGCAGCAGATTCCTAGTTAACAGAGATAATTCTGCCGCCCTGTTTTGTTATGAAATAAAGCTTTTTATTTTCCTGGTAATCCGGGATACCCGTAGAGGAAGAAATTTTTACAGGACGGAGATCGTAAACGTTCCAGATAAATGGAGAGCGTTCATTTAGATTATTCAGGAGGTCCTCATGATATTTAACCAGCAAATTTGCGAGTCGGTACATCGCCTCGTAGCCCCTGTACACCATATCACTGGGGCGGGAAAAGAACCTGTCTTTATAATCAGTAAATATTTCATTTGCAGTACTATCACCTTTAGTAACATTAAAAGCAGCAGAGTATATAAAAGGGATGGTACTATATTCTTTTTTACTTAATTGTGTAAAACCATCCCAGGTGGGCATCCCTACAAGTGAAACAGGATATTTTTTTAAACCGGTAATTACCTGTACCAGCTTTTCTGCAAAACCCTCATTCAGTGAACCGCAAATAATTACATTTTGTTTTGTGCTGTCCAGCGCTGGAGTAATGTGAAATGGTTTAATACTATCGGGCAGTTCAAGTGTTTTATATTTCAGCGTTGTGCCTGTTGCTGTAAAGTCATTCTTGATTCTGGTTTCCATGCTTCCTTTCCTGCTGATGTATACAATGTTCGCATTGGGAAATACATGCTGAACATGACGATAGATGCCTTCGGTATGCGTTTTTAAAGTAGGGTTAAGCATTACAAAAAAAGGATTCCCTTTAATGCCTGCATCATTTGGATAAGTAGCGGAGATCAGAGGAATATTATGAGACAGAGCAAAATCAGCGGCAGTTTTTTCTTCAGTCGCATTATTAAACGATCCAAGAAGGAGAGATACATTCTCCAGCCCTTTTAGCGTGTTGGCCAGCGTTATTCCTTTTTTCCTTGTATCGACGATTTCAACTTCAACCGGCACGTCTTCATCCTGCAATCTTTCAATTGCCAGCATTATGCCGTTATAAAATTCGAGACCCGGCAGAACATATTTTGGTAAGCTGGTATTATCTAATTTATAGGTGGCGCCGTTGAATACAGAATCAAGATACAAGGGGATTAAAACAGCGATCTTTTCCTTTGGAAGACTATCAGCAGTTTGTGCAAATGAAAATTGCAAAACGCAGCATAAAATAAAAGCAAGCACTAATCTTTTCATCCGAAAAATAAATTTATATGACCGGATTGCGCCGGTTTTTAAAAAGCTATTGATTTTATTCCCACTCTATTGTTGCAGGTGGTTTGCTGCTGATATCGTAGACCACCCTGTTTATTCCTCTCACCTGGTTGATGATGGCATTAGATACTTCACCCAAAAAATCATAAGGAAGATGTGCCCAGTCTGCCGTCATTCCATCTACCGAAGTTACCGCTCTTAGTGCGACCGTATATTCATAAGTTCTCTCATCACCCATCACTCCAACACTTTTAACAGGAAGTAAAATGGCGCCTGCCTGCCAGGTGGTATTATATAAATTATGTTTTTTCAGACTCTGTGTATAAATAGCATCAGCTTCCTGCAGTAATTTAACTTTCTCCTCTGTTATCTCGCCTAAGATGCGAATAGCGAGACCGGGCCCCGGGAATGGATGACGATATAAAAGATCATGGGGAATGCCTAATTCGGCGCCGGCTTTTCTCACCTCATCCTTAAATAAAGAACGTAAAGGTTCAACCAGTTTTAAATGCATTTTTTCAGGCAGGCCACCCACATTGTGATGCGATTTAATAGTAACTGAAGGACCATGCACACTTATACTTTCAATAACATCAGGATAAATGGTTCCCTGGCCTAAATAATCAATGCCCGTTAATTTAATTGCCTCTTCCTGGAAAATATCGATGAATAATTTTCCTATTATCTTTCTTTTTTCTTCCGGGTCTGATTTTCCTTTCAGCGCATCATAAAAAATTTGCTTTGCATCAATACCTTTTACATTCAGATCAAGTTGTTTATAAGTTTCAAGCACCTGCTCAAATTCATCTTTTCTTAAAACACCGTTGTCTACAAAAATTCCATGCAATCGTTTGCCAATCGCTTTACTGATGAGGGTTGCCGCTACCGTACTATCAACGCCACCGCTCAACGCCATGATAACATGAGAATCGCCGAGCTGCTCTTTTAATTTTTCGATTGTTTCATGAACAAAAGAAGCGGGAGTCCAGTTCTGTGAACATTTACAAACTGTTGTAAGAAAATTATGAATGATTTTTTTTCCTTCGATAGAATGATATACCTCGGGATGAAATTGCAAACCATATAATGGAAAAGAATTATCATCCATTTTTTTAAAGGCGGCGACAGGAATACTTTCTGTAGTAGCGAGTAATTTATAATTGGGAGGAAGTTGAGTGATGGAATCGCTGTGACTCATCCATACCTGCGTGTTTTGCGTTACGTTTTCAAAAAGCGCATCGGGTTCAGAAACATTTAGGATGGCTCTGCCATACTCACGCTTATTTGATTTATCAACTCTGCCGCCCTGGAGTTTAGCGGCCAGTTGGGCCCCGTAGCAAACACCCAGAACAGGAACTTGAGACGATATCTTTTGAAAATCAATTACAGGCGCATTGTCATCATTTACACTGAACGGAGAGCCGCTCAAAATAATTCCTTTCAAAGAATCATCGATCGTAAAAGATTTGTTGAACGGAATGATCTCGCAATAGACATTTGCTTCTCGTACAGCACGGGCTAAAAGTTGTGTGTACTGGCTTCCAAAATCGAGGATCAATATTTTTTCCGTCATGCCTGCGAAGGTAAAAGATTTAGGTTTCTTGCGGAAAACGCAGAATTCTCTAAAACTTCTTAAAAAAGAAGAAAGCAATTGTATGCAGGTAAAAAAAGTCCTGATATTCTATGTTTTCAGCGGGACATAAATGTATTTTACAGTTCCTAAACCACAACTCATGAAAAAACTGCTTTTTTTATTACCGGTAATCTTATTTTCCTGTCATGATTTTATCAACACCATTCATGGCAACGGAAACACCGTAAAAGAAACAAGACAGGTTAATGTGCCAGACCGGGTAGAGGTATCAGGTGATATTGATGTTGTTGTGCGGCAGGGAGGCCAGGCCGGGGTGGTTGTTGAAGCAGACGCCAACCTTGTTCCTTATATCATAACCAGGACTGAAAACGGCAAGCTGGTGATCGGGGTAAAAGAACATTACTCACTGGAATCTAATAAACACATCCTTGTAAGCGTTACAACGAATGATCTGAGAGAACTTTCTGTAACCGGTAGCGGTAATGTAAATTCCGAGGGAGTGCTTTCACATAATGGAAAGATGGACATCAGCGTTACAGGCAGCGGCGATATGAGCCTGCAGTTGAATGCGCCTTCTGTGGATGCAGACATCACGGGCTCGGGTAATATAAAAATAAGTGGCGAAACAAAGGATATGAAAGTAGGTATCAGCGGATCGGGCGATTTTACAAGTGAAGAGCTGAAAGCGGAAAATGTTAATGTAGCAATCAATGGGAGTGGCACCGCAAGAGTATTCGCAGATATGAAATTAAATGTTGAGGTGAATGGAAGTGGTGATGTTTTTTACAAAGGCAATGCGAGTGTAAATCAGTCTGTGCACGGAAGCGGATCAGTGTCGAAAAGCTAAAGGTTTAAATTCTAAATTCTAAATTTTCAATTTTCAATTTTCAATACTCAATACTCAATACTCAATACTCAATACTCAAAAGAAACCCTGTATTAAAATTAGAATTTAGATATTAGAATTTTGATAATTAGAATTTAGTTTTTGATATTAGAATTTCAATCTGTACACCGGGTATCGCATATGTGCCGGTTCGTAATAGGGAGAATGTTTATAAACAAAGTCCAGTTGTGCTGCTGCTGAATTAGCAAATTTTGTATCTGATCTTTTCCTGGCTTCCATTTCTTGTCTTAATGCAGGATGTTGTTTTAAATATTCAGCAGCAACATCTTCCCACCGGTAAGCACTGTACCCTTCTTTTTGCTGAAGTATGGCATCGAAAAAATTCCATGCAAAAAAGCTATCATCGGCAATGGGTTCTAATGTTTCTACAATATAGCGGTCGGCATATTGGCCGGTGTAAATAATATAATCACCTTTCAATAATTTAATTTGTCCCTCGTGAACTGATAATTGAACATCAGTATTGCGATGATGTTTTTCATAAGGTCTTGCCATGCTTTTATAGTCTTCAATGCGGTAATATTCAAGGGTCATTAATGTGTCGTGTTGTAAACGTTGCATCGCCACCTTATTCAATTTTAAAAGATCGATCACTTCATGCCAGCCCTGCGGAATAAGATATGCCTCGGGTTTCTCTACCGTTTTGGATGCGGTATATCTATCATAATATTTCACCAATTGCTCAAAAGGTTTATCATGGTTATAATAAAGCCTGTTCATACCAGTTACCTCACTCGTTTTATATTCAGCTGCATAACCTTTAAAGGGTTTCAGGATATAGTTGATTGTGTCGGCCACCCAGCTAACAGCCATGGTCCGGGATCTTCGGATACTGTCGGCCGATTGAATTCGTTTTTGTTTTATGATCAATGCATGTTTGCCCGCTTCTTCAGCCGTGCTGACCATAAAATCATAGGTACTTTTTACTCTTTGCGCATAAGGTTTCAGCATGTGTGTTTCCGGTACAAATGCTATTGTAGAAAATAATGTTGCATAGCCGCTGCTGTATCTTGGCGGGTCATAATATTCAACCCAGCCTTTCTCCGGGTTTCCTTCTTCAAAATTTACATAGGGCACAAGATCCCAATTCTTTGTTTTCATATTTCGGTAAATCGCTGGTTCAAAAACATCATTCATAAACGAACCAATGGCTCCGCCTAATTTATTATGCTGTGTAGTAAGAACAGTCATTGTATGCTGGTAATCTGCGCCATCGCTTACATGGTTATCAATAAAAATATCGGGGTTTAAATATTGAAAGATCCCATAAAAACTACGGGCATTTTTAGAATCTGCTTTGATGAAATCCCTGTTCAGGTCTAGGTTCTGGGCGTTTCCTCTAAAACCATAATTGAGCGGACCGTTTTGATTTACTCTCGAATAAGGATCCCTGTTTAAAGAACCGCCGATGTTATAAACGGGAATTATGCCCAGCACAACATTAGACGGAATTTTTGTTTTGCCGGTAGCAATATCACGCACCAGCATCATGCTTGCATCTATACCATCAGGCTCGCCCGGATGGATGCCATTATTGATGAGAATAATAATTTTATTTAAACGGCGCCATGTTGCCGGATCAAAATTTTTATCATTGCTCACCAGTACAAGATGCAATGGATAACCAGCGTCTGTAGTATCAAATGTTTTAATACGAACTATACCAAAAGCAGCAGATAAGTTTTTATAATAGTCTATGCATTGATCATAAGTGGCTGATTCTTTTCCTGACGATTGTTCAAACGGTGTTATCCATTTTTGGGCATTAACTACAAGCGTGAAAAAAAATGCTGTACAACAAAACAGTTTTTTCATTAATTTGATTTTTGAAACCTATACACAAAGTAATGGAAAACACCTATAGAATCCTGCTGGCAGAGGATGAACCTAAACTGAGCCAGGTAATACAGGAAGAGCTGACAAGGAAAGGGTATGTGACTGATGTTGCGTACGACGGTCAGGTGGCAGAGAAGCTTTTTAGCCAGCACACATATAATATGGTGTTGCTGGATATTAACCTTCCATATAAAAACGGGTTGGCGCTGTGTAAGGAATTCAGGGATACTAATGCGAATGTGCCCATCATCATGCTTACAGCATTAGGAGAAATACAGGATAAGGTTGATGCATTTAGTTTTGGTGCCGACGATTATATTGTTAAGCCATTTCATTTTGATGAATTGTTTGCGAGGATCAAAGTTTTTCTTAAACGTTCTGAACCTTCTGCAGAGACCGGCGAAAAATTAATTGTTAGCGATCTAGAAATTGATATGGAAAATAAAACCGTAACCAGGGCTGGTAAGAATATCAATTTAACTGCTAAAGAATTTGGTTTGCTTGTTTTATTAACCCGTCATAAAGGCAAGGTGATCTCCAAACATGAGATACTTGAAAAAGTATGGGACCTTAGCTTCGATACCGGTACCAATACTATTGAAGTATATATTAGTTTTCTCCGGAACAAGATCGATAAACCTTTCGAATCAAAATTAATCCACACAAAACCAGGGTTCGGATATTATGTCCGTGAAACACCTTTGTCATGAGCCTGAAGCTGAGATTCGCTCTTTTATTTGCTTCACTGGTAACGTTAATATTAGTGATCTCAGCCGCTGTTATTCTCTATCTCTTTGCGGATAATCGTAAAAAAGATTTCACGGATCGTTTAAGGGATGAAGCAATTCAAACAAAGAAATGGTATACAGGAAACCATAACCTGGTTCCAAATAGTAATAATGGGAATCTCATTAATATTGAAAAAGTAATTCTTGATTCTTCTTATGTTGTTCAGTTGCGCTATCCTGATACAGCGCATATCAGCCTAAATTATAACCGGCTCACCGAAATAAAAAACAGGAAAGATTTTTATTTTGAAGATGTTGAACAGCGTGAAGGAATCGGTTTGTACAGCAGTTCACCATCCATTTTTATTATCGTAACTGCTTTTGACAAATTTGGAAAGCAAAAAGAAAGCAAACTTAAAGTAAGCTTGTTAATGGTAACATTCGGAGGAATGCTTCTTTCCGGGTTGTTCGCCTTTTTTTATGTTTCTCAAATGGGAAAACCTTTAACTGAGATCAACAGGCAAATTGAACAATTGACCGATGTTAACCTCTCTCAAAGATTAACCGTCCCGAAAGGATATAAAGAGTTGCAGTTTCTTGCTTATAATTTTAATGAGATGATGAGCCGTTTGCAGCGAGCCTTCGATATTCAAAAAAGTTTTGTGCACCATGCATCGCATGAGTTACGGACGCCCCTGGCTGTAATGCTTGCACAAACAGAATCGGCGCTTAACAGGGATCTTTCACCGGAAGACGCAAAAAAAGTTCTTTTATCATTGAAGGAAGACCAGCAGGAAATGATCGAGTTAACCAATTCACTGCTTATCCTTTCTCAATATGAAAAAGTAACTTTTTCAAAAGACTGGCCGCTTGTAAGAATTGATGAGATCATTTATGATAATATCAGCATGGTGAAAAGGATGTATCCACAGCTTAATGTTTCCCTCGAATTTGGTTCGATACCGGAAGATGATCTTTCTCTTTCAATACGCGGTAATGATGCTTTGTTGCGATCTGCGGTAAGGAATCTTTTGAGAAATGCCTATACTTATTCAAGCGACAACCAGGTAAAGATCACTATATCATCTGACGAAAAAACTGTCACACTCGACTTTGAGAATAAAGGCAATCAATTAAATGAAATGGAGCAGCAGCAACTTTTCCTTCCTTTTTTCAGGGGACAGAATTCGGTTTCAAGAAAAGGCTTCGGTCTGGGTTTATCAATAGTGATGCGAATAGTGAACATGCATAAAGGAAGCATTCACTACGAAGCAAAAGGGAAGGATATTAACCGCTTCACCCTCGTATTTCCCAAATACACATAAAAAAACCAGCACAAGTGCTGGTCTTTTTATTATCGGTTATTTGATTAAGCAGTAGCAGGCGCTGCTGTCTTCTTAGAAAGTTTGCTTTTCAGGTTGCTCGCTTTGTTTTTATGTATGATACCGCGTTTAGCCAGTTTATCAATCATAGAAACTACATCAGGCAAACCCTCGGTGTAAGCTTTCTCTTCGGTTAATGTCTTCAGTTCGCGGATAGCATTACGGGTTGTTTTTCCATAGTAACGGTTCCTGTCCCTGCGTTTTTCGGCCTGGCGAACGTCCTTTTTGGTAGCTTTATGATTTGCCATTTAAATTCTTTTTTTCGGACGGCAAAGGTAAGTTCTTTAACAGAGAAAATAAAATTTACTGCTCTTTTTTTAACGTTCCGGCAAAAATTATAGCCTCAACCCATTGCGAATTTGATCTTTTTTTAAGCCACAAGACCGATATTTGCAGACAATTTAAAATGAGGTAAACAGCACGGCATGAAGGACTTTTCTTACATCACCAACTCCCATCCGCAATACATAGAAAGCTTATACCACGATTTTCTTAAAGATCCCCAAAGCATTGATCCTGAGATGAAAAAGTTCTTCGAGGGGTTCGATTTTGCGGTATCTGGTGTATCTGTAAATGGAAAAGCTGCCGCTCCTGCTAAACAGGGCCAGACTGTTGCTGCTCCGCAACTAGAGAAAGAGTTCGCGGTTTTCCAGCTGATCCAGGCCTACAGGGAAAAGGGCCACCTCATTGCTAAAACCAACCCGATTCGCCCCAGGAAGGACCGCAGGGCCAACCTGGACCTCCATTTTTTTGGGTTATCAGACGATGATATATCTACTTCTTTCCAGGCAGGAAAATTTATTGGTCTGCCGGGCGGAACATTAAAACTGATACTGGATAAATTAAAGCAATGCTATACTACCTCTGTCGGGGTTGAATACAGCGCCATTAATGACATGGAAAAAGTGGAGTGGCTAACGGAAGCTGTTGAAACAAGATTAGCCAATCCACTATCACTCGACCGGAAGAAAAGGATTTTAGAAAAACTGAACCAGGGAGTCATCTTCGAAAAATTTCTTCATACAAAATATGTAGGACAAAAAAGATTTTCACTGGAAGGTGGTGAAGCTGCCATTCCCGCCCTTGACACAATTATTAATACGGCCGCAGACAATGAAGTGGAAGAAGTGGTGATCGGAATGGCACACCGCGGAAGATTGAATGTTCTTGCGAATGTGCTGGGCAAAACTTACCAGCAGATCTTCACTGAGTTTGAAGGAACGGCTGTTCCTGATCAGACAATGGGAAGCGGCGATGTAAAATATCACCTTGGCTTCAGCAGTGAAGTAGAAACTATTTCCGGTAAAAAAATTCATTTAAAACTGGCGCCGAACCCTTCTCACCTGGAGACCGTTGACCCGGTTGTGATTGGTTTTTCAAGAGCTAAGGCGGATATTTTATATGAAAGCAATTTCGATCATGTGCTTCCTGTTTTAATTCATGGGGATGCTTCACTGGCCGGGCAGGGTATTGTTTATGAAGTGGTGCAGATGAGTAACTTGAAGGGTTATTATACCGGCGGTACCATTCATTTTGTGATCAATAACCAGATCGGTTTTACAACCGATTTTGATGATGCAAGAAGCTCGGATTATTCTACTTCACTTGCAGCAATTATACAGGCACCAGTATTTCATGTGAATGGAGACGATGCTGAAATGGTGGTGAAAGTTGTACAGATCGCGACTGAATATCGTCAGCGTTTTAACCAGGATATTTTTATTGACATGCTTTGTTACCGTCGTCATGGGCATAACGAAGGTGATGATCCTAAATATACTCAGCCTCAATTATATGCGCTGATAGAAAAGCACGCTAACCCGAGAGAAGTTTATACCCAGCATTTAATTGAAAATGGTGAAACAGATGCGCAGGAAATGGCTAAAGAAATGGAGAAAAATTTCTGGGCAGGCTTACAGGAAAGATTAGATGAGATCAAACAAAATCCTTTACCCTATAAATTTCAGAAGCCGGAAGAGTGGTGGAGAAGTTTGCGTAAAGCTACCATGGATGATTTTCAGCATTCACCGGTTACGGCTGTAACAACTGATCATTTTAATTTATTGTTTGAAGGATTGATGAAATGGCCCGCTGATTTTAAACCGCTTCGTAAGGTTGAAAAATTATTACAGGACAAGATCAAACTTTTTCAGAGTGAACAAAAGATAGATTGGGCAACCGGCGAACTCATGGCTTACGGCAGTCTTTTAACAGAAGGCAAGACAGTGCGTATGAGTGGCCAGGATGTTATGCGTGGCACGTTCAGTCACAGGCACGCGGTGATCTATGATGAAAATAACGGCAAACAATACAACCGCTTAAACGCTTTGCAGGAAGACCAGCAGGAATTCAGAATTTATAATTCTTTGTTGAGTGAATACGGTGTGCTTGGTTTTGAATATGGATACGCAATGGCTAATCCTAATGCGCTTGTTTTATGGGAAGCACAGTTTGGCGATTTTGCTAACGGTGCACAAACCATGATCGATCAGTATATCGTTGCTGGTGAACAAAAATGGAACAGGATGAATGGCCTCGTAATGTTATTGCCACATGGTTATGAGGGCCAGGGTCCTGAGCATAGCAGCGCCAGGCTGGAAAGATTTTTACAAATGTGTGCCGAGCTGAATATTGTTGTTACGAATATTACCACGTCTGCCAATTTGTTTCATGCGTTAAGAAGACAACTAACATGGCAGTTCCGGAAGCCGCTTATAAATTTTTCACCAAAAGCAAACCTTCGTCATCCCGGCAGTTATAGTCATATTGATGAATTTACTAACGGAGGTTTTCGTGAATTAATTGATGATCATTTTGCAGACGATGCAAGTGCGGTTAAGAAAGTTTTATTCTGCTCCGGCAAAATATATTTTGACCTTGCTGATAAACAACAAAAAGAAAACCGGAAGGATGTAGCGATTGTAAGACTGGAGCAGATCTATCCTTTGCCGATGCAACAATTAAACGAGTTATATAAAAAATACAGTAAGGCTTTATGGCTGTGGGTGCAGGAAGAACCGCTGAATATGGGTGCTGCTACTTTCTTACAAATGAATTTAAAGAGTATTAATTATGGTGTGATCAGCAGGAATGCAAGCTCTTCAACGGCTACCGGTTTTGGTAAAGTGCATCACCAGGAGCAGGCGGAGATAATTAATACGGCGTTTAGTATTTAGAAATTATGTTGAATGTTTAATGTTGAATTTTGAATGAAGGTTTCAAAAGTTCAGCAAAGAACTAAAAGCTCAAGGGTGCGACGCAACAAAAGCCGGGTCAAAGGACTGAAGCTGGTAACAAAAAAAATAAAATCGTACAACGTACATCGTAAATCAAACACAGAATGATTGAGATCAAAGTTCCAACGGTAGGAGAGTCCATCAGCGAAGTAACTTTGCTGAAATGGATAAAGAATGATGGAGAATGGATAGAGCGTGATGAAGTAATTGCAGAACTGGAAAGTGAAAAAGCCACCTTTGAATTAAATGCAGAACAGGCAGGATTATTAAAAATAATTGCAAAAGAAGGCGACACATTAACGATCGGCGATGTATTGGCGCATATAGATGAGAGTGCAGAGAAACCGGCAGAAGAGGAAAGTCATCCCGCCAATGGCGGGACAGAAGTCAAAAGTCAAAATGAGGAGGTTTCAACGAATGAGAAAGTTCCTACTAGTGAGGAACCCCCAACTACCAACCAACAACCGCCAACTGCTCCTCCACCGCCAACTGCCAACCAGCAACCGCCAACTGTTTCTCCTGATGTAAAAGCAACACCGGTGGCCGCGGCAATAATTGCTGACAAAAAAGTTGATCCTAAAAATATTACCCCGAGTGGCGCCAGTGGAAAGATCATGAAGCAGGATGTGCTGGAGGCTTTGTCTCATCCCGGTAAAAAAGCTTTTGATGGGCAGGAGCTGAACAGCCGTAATGTTAGAAAAGAAAAAATGACTAGCCTGCGAAAAACAATTAGCAGGCGCTTAGTAGAATCTAAAAATACCACAGCGATGCTCACCACTTTTAATGAAGTGGATATGACATGCATCATGGAAACACGCAAACAGTTCAAGGATAAGTTTAAAGAAAGTCATGGCGTTAATTTAGGTTTCATGAGCTTTTTTGCGAAGGCATGTTCTATTGCTTTACAGGAATGGCCCGCTGTGAACGCTTATATAGATGGTGATGAATTAATTTATCATGACTATGCAGATATTAGTATTGCTGTAAGTACACCAAGAGGTTTAACGGTGCCTGTGATCAGGAACGTTGAAAGTTTAAGCATGGCTGATATTGAAAAGAAAGTAATTGAACTTGCTGGCAAAGCAAGGGATAACAAACTGGCAATGGAAGAATTGCAGGGTGGAACATTTACGATTACAAACGGCGGCGTATTTGGAAGTTTAATGAGTACACCAATTATTAATTTACCGCAAAGCGCTATTCTCGGTATGCATAAGATCCAGGAGCGGCCAATGGCGGTAAATGGACAGGTAGTGATAAGGCCCATGATGTACCTGGCATTAAGTTATGATCACCGCATTGTTGATGGGAGAGAAAGTGTTAGCTTTTTAGTGAGAGTAAAAGAATTACTGGAGAATCCCGAGTTATTATTATTTGGAAAGGACCCGCTTAAAACTTTGCTCGAACTATAATTTTTATTTAAAATTATTGCACTGGCCGGTTTGATGAACCGGCTTTTGTTTGCTTATGCTTATTGAAAAAGCCGGGTGGCTTCATTCTTGTTTATGATAAGTGGTTTATATTTAAACTATGCCCGCAAATACTGACGATCTTTTCTTTCCTGTTGATGCTGGTAAACTCTTGCGGGAGTTGCCGGGGCGTTATATATTTTTAAAACCGGATGCACCTTATTTTACTATCCTGATGGCTACCCGGGCCTATATGGAAGCCACTTTTACTGCACATAAAAAAGTAAGTGGTGAACATCTTTTTGAATTATTTCCTGCTACACCCGAAAACCAGGAAGTCGTTAAAAATTCGCTGCTAAATGCAATTGAAATAAAAAAGCCAAGTCATATTGAACAGATGAGGTATGACATTTTAAATCCTGTTACTAACGAATTTGAATCACATTACTGGACGGCGATCACCACACCTGTTTTAGATGAGTCCGGCGAAGTAAAAATGCTGATCCATGCAGTAGAAAATATTACAGAAAAAATAAAACTGGAAACGGCAGAAAGGGAAGCGAGGCAGGCATTGATCTTTCAAAAGAAAAGATTGTACGATACTTTTATGCAGGCTCCTGTTGCTATAGGTATATTCAGCGGGAAAGATTTCGTTGTAGAATTAGCCAATCCTTTTCTATGTGAACTTTACGGAAGAACAGAAGAGCAATTGTTAAACAAACCAATCTTCGGCGTTCTGATAGAAGCCAGGGGGCAGGGTTTTGAGGAATTAGTTGAAAGCGTGGCAGCGACGGGAAAGCCTTATGTGGGGATAGAAGCTCCGGTTAATTTGAAACGTAATGGCGTTGTTCAAACCGTATATGCAAACTTTGTTTATGAACCCTGGAAGGATGATGATGGAAACATTATCGGGATTATTGCGATAGCTGTTGATGTAACAGAACAGGTAAAGACCAGGAAGCGCATTGAAGAAAGTGAAGGCCGGCTGCATCTTGCAATAGAGTCTTCAAACATTGGAACATGGCAATGGGATCTTACTAAAGAAATATTTAGTTTCTCTTTGCGTCATGTTCAGATTTTTGGATTTGACGGGAAGCTGGATCATTTTAATTTCGAACGTTTGTTGAAAAGGGTTTATCCCGAAGATCAGCCACTGGTAAGAAAAGCACTTGAAGAGGTTTTTCATAAGCCATCATTAAGAATGCAGTGCCGTGTTCAATCTTTATTTGGTGAATATCGCTGGATACAAATTATGGGAAAGCTGCAGCCCTCCGAAAATGCAGACGATAAAAAACTGGTGGGTACCATCATAGATATTACGGACCAGAAATTACTGGAAAAACAAAGGGAAGATTTTGTTTCTGTTGTAAGTCATGAATTAAAAACACCTATCACTTCTCTTAAAATTTATTGCCAGTTGCTGGAAAGGCAACTCGTTGAAAATGGAGATGAGGAAAGCGCTTCTTTATTTAGTAAGATGAACAGGCAGATCATTAAACTTACTTCCTTAATTGAAGATCTGCTCGATGTAACGAAACTGGAAAATGGTAAACTACCTATTAGAAAATCAGAGGTTAAGATCAGCGAGCTTATTAATGAAGCAGTAGAAGAAGTTCAACGAACTTCGGCCGATCATAAAATTATCACAGATGTTGCAGTCGCAGATATAATCATAAATGCCGATAAGGAGCGGATAGCGCAGGTATTCATTAATCTTTTATCTAATGCTATAAAATATTCGCCGCCGCAAACAAGTATTTTTTTAAAAGTGAAGACAACCGGTAAAGAGATTATTTTTTCTGTAAAAGATGAGGGCGTTGGCATTCCAACCGACAAGCAGAAAAATATATTTCAACGATTTTATAGGGTGAGCAGTGAGCATACCAAAACTTACCCCGGCCTGGGTCTCGGTTTATATATCTCTTCTGAGATCATTACCCGGCATAATGGGAAAATGTGGTTTGAAAGTGAAGAAGGAAAGGGCTCCATTTTTTATTTTAGTCTTCCAATGGTTTAAAGAGTTTTCTTCTTTGGTGATGAAATTGTAAATTCATACAAATTCGTATTATGAAACTAAAACTGCTTTTATCACTGCTTGTCCTTTGTTGTTTGCAAGGCTTTTCTCAAAGCAAATCAACTTCATTATATGACGCTGTACTAGCTAAAAAGCTGGGTGCAGATGATTATGGTATGAAACAATATGTAATGGCATTTCTGAAACCGGGCCCGGTAAAAATTAAAGATTCTGCATCAAGGACAGCACTTCAAAAAGCACATCTTAAAAATATTCTGCGTCTTGCACAGGAGGGAAAACTGATCGTTGCCGGTCCGTTCCTGGATGAAGGACCATACGCCGGAGTATTTATTTTTAATGTATCAACTGTTGAAGAGGCTCGTGCTTTAACCTCTACTGATCCTGCAGTTAAAGCAGGTACGCTGGAAATGGAGCTGCATGTGTGGTACGGTTCTGCAGCGTTGATCGAGACTACGGGTACGCATAAAAAGCTGGAGAAAAAAAGTGTTACAGATTTCTAATAGCAGTTCCTAATGGTAAGATTTACAGCCATATTAGAAAAGTTTAAAGATAAGGGTGAGAAAACCGGGTGGACCTACATTGAAGTGCCTGCTAAGATCGCCCATAAAATAAAACCCGATACCAAAGTAGCATACAGGATAAAAGGGAAACTGGATGATTATGAATTTAATGGTGCGAGCCTTGTGCCCATGGGCGGAGGAGATTTTATTTTAGCAGTGAATGCTGCCATGCGAACACGGATCCGGAAAGTTAAAGGCGATACTGTAAAAGTTCAATTAGAAGAAGACAAAGATTTTTCTATAAAACCTCCTGCAGAATTATTAGAATGCCTGAAAGATGAACCGGAAGCCACTGAATTCTTTTTTAAAAAATTACCCGGTTCACATCGTAACTATTATATCAACTGGATCAACAGCGCTAAAACAGAACCTACCCGAACCAAACGAATTGCACAGACTATAAATGCACTGGTAAAAGGTTTTCATTATGGACAAATGATGAGAGCGCTGAAGAAGGATTGATTGAAAGTCAAAACTCAAAAGTCAAAACTCAAAAGTCAAAAGTCAAAAGTCAAAAGCCAAAAGTCAAAAGCCAAAAGTCAAAAGTCAAAAGTCAAAAGTCAAATAAGTCTCTCACTTTGCAATTTAGCTTGCTCTTATAAAAATTAACGCCAGGGGCTCAAAAAACACATAATCACCTACATTTGTACCCCGTTAAAAAATCAAACATTCTTATGGCTGAAAAAATTAAAGTAGCTAACCCGGTGGTAGAACTGGATGGCGATGAAATGACAAGGATCATCTGGAAATTTATTAAAGATAAACTCATTCTTCCGTACCTCGACCTGGATATAAAATATTATGATCTTGGTGTTGAATACCGCGATGAAACGAACGACCAGGTTACTGTCGATGCAGCAAATGCGATCAGGCAATATGGAGTAGGTATTAAATGCGCAACGATTACCCCCGATGAAGAAAGGGTAAAAGAATTTAACCTTAAACAAATGTGGAAGAGCCCCAATGGGACTATCAGGAATATTTTAGACGGCACAGTTTTCCGTGAGCCGATCGTTATCAATAATGTTCCGCGATTAGTTCCTAACTGGACTGCCCCAATTTGTATCGGGCGTCATGCTTTTGGAGACCAGTATCGTGCAACGGATTTTGTAACAAAAGGGAAAGGGAAACTTACTATTAAGTTTGAAGGAGAGAATGGCGAAGTGCAGGAATTTGAAGTATTCAATTTTAAAGGAGATGGTGTTGCACTGGCAATGTATAATACCGATGAAAGTATTCGTGGTTTTGCAAGAGCATGCTTTAACCAGGCATTGATAAAAAAATGGCCGTTATATCTTTCTACGAAAAACACGATCCTCAAAAAATACGACGGACGCTTTAAAGATATTTTTGAAGAGATATACAGGAACGAGTTTAAAACCAAATTTGATGAGATTGGAATTACCTACGAGCATCGCTTAATTGATGACATGGTTGCCAGCGCTTTGAAATGGAACGGCAATTTTGTATGGGCCTGTAAAAATTATGATGGCGATGTGCAAAGCGATACAGTTGCACAGGGTTTTGGTTCGCTGGGTTTGATGACATCCACACTCGTTACGCCTGATGGTAAAACGATGGAGGCAGAAGCCGCACATGGTACAGTAACCCGCCATTACCGAGAGCATCAAAAAGGAAATCCTACTTCTACAAATCCGATTGCTTCAATCTTTGCATGGACAAGAGGATTAGAGTTTCGTGGTAAATTAGATAACAACCAGGAGCTGATCAATTTCTGTCATGCCCTGGAAGAGGTTTGTATAGAAACTGTTGAAAGTGGTAAGATGACAAAAGATTTAGCGATAACTATAAAACCGAAAGTAGAACATGGAAAAGATTATCTGTACACAGAAGAATTTTTGGATGCCCTGGATCAAAATTTAAAAAAGAAATTAGGAAAGTAAAACCATAAAGAATAAACTCAAAAGAAAAAGGCAATGATCATCATCGCCTTTTTCTTTTAAATCAGTTATTATTCACTACATCTGCTTTATTCAAAATTCATCATTCATCATTATTTATAAAGCAGCTCATAATATTCATTTGCCATCCTGTTACTGTCGAACTGGAAGCGAACATCACGCATACCATTTTTCATTATTTGTCTCCATGTATCGTAATCGCCGTAGTATAATGGCAGAATTTGATTCTCAAGAATTTCATACATTTTATCAAGATCATATTCATCCTGGTCGTGCACAGTCATGTTTGCATAATCCGCTTTTGGAACAACAAAACCATTATTTCCATGATTGATAAATTCTGGTATCCATCCATCATCTGTAGAAAAGTTTACAGCGCCGTTCATTGCGGCAGTCATGCCACTTGTTCCTGAAGCTTCTCTTGGTACACGGGGATTATTCAGCCAGATATCAGATGCTTGTTTCAGGCGCTTACTCAATCCTAATTCATAACCGATCAGTACTGCTACATTATTATATTTCTTGCTGATATTCACTAAACCATCAAACTGTGTAATAGCAGGATAATCTACCGGGTATGGTTTACCTGCCCAGATAACCTGCACAGGATATTTTTTGTTTGATAATAATTTTTCGAAACGGGCAGTATCTTCTGCCAGCATATCCGCTCTTTTATAACCGGCAAAACGACGGGCCCAAACGATGGTTAAAATTTTTGGATCAAATAATTTACCTGTCTGGTCTGCGACCAGTTCGAACGCCCTTCTTTTTAAATGTGTTTTGCGATCATCAAATGCCCAGTCATTTCCTTCTTCCATTGCCCGGTATAATTGCTTATCGGCCCAGTACCGCCAGTTTTGAGCGTTTGTAATACTAATTATGGGACAAATATTCGGATGCTTAGACCAAAGTTCTCTTGATACATGTCCATGCAGTTCTGACACACCGTTAGCTAATTTTGCAAAACGCAAAGCAACTAAGGAGTGGTTGAACTGATCACCCTCCTGACCCGTTAGTTTTTTTACTTCATCAATACTGAGTCCGCAGAAATAACTCATTTTATGACAGAGGTAAATATCATGCTTTTCATTTCCAGCTTCTTCTGGTGTGTGTGTGGTGAAAACCAAATGTTTTCTAACCATTTCCACGCTCTTGAATTTGTTCAGAAGATAAAATGCAGATGAAATACCATGCGCTTCATTTAAATGATAGAGGTCAGGATTGAAACCTATCACATCCATTAGTTTAGCGCCACCCACTCCGAGCAAAATAAATTGCGCAACTTTCGTGGCCACATTTGCATCGTATAAACGGTGGGTGATTGTTTGAGAGATGTGATCATTTTCCGGCAGGTCAGTAGACAGCAGGAACATCGGCGCTGTCTTAAAAGTTTCCGGGTTCAGGTAATATACTTTTACCCAAACAGGATAATCATGTACATCTATCTGGAATTTAACACCCGTGTCTTCAAGAAAACTGTAGATCTTTTCCATCCAGGTAACCTGTAACGTCTGGTCCTGGTTGCGGGCCTGGTCATAATATCCATATTTCCATAAGATGCCAATCCCCACCATATTTTGTCTAAGCTCATAAGCGCTGCGCATGTGTGAGCCGGATAAAAATCCTAATCCGCCGCTATATATTTTTAAAGGCTGGTGAACAGCAAATTCCATTGAGAAATAAGCCACTTTTTTCGAATACTTTTCATCAACCTGGTAAGGAACCTGAAATTTTCTAAAATTCATATTAAACCGTTTGTTTCTAAAATGTGCGCAATATAGGGTTAATTTAAACGATGTATTTTATACACATTAATTTTAAGGAACTTCTTAATTACTAATTATTTTTTTACAGGTTTTAATTGCTTCTTTTTCTGGTAGGTATCATCGAAATAACATTTAATTCCACGGTGATTACCGCAGCTTCCCTGTTCTTTAACTGATACACTATTTCCCCCAAAATTAAAATCAATTATGCAGGGGTCGCCACCGACTTTATATAATCCCTTATTGCTGGTGGCCAGGTCAATATCTCCTTTTAACTCACCCGTGCATTCACCGTTGTTCTTGATGAAGTGAATAAAAAAAATATAGTTCTTATCATTTCTTCCATCTCTTATGGATAAGTAATTATTCTCATCCTTCACATAATCGCCGCTGTAATGATTATTGTGAGCGAGAGTATCAATAGGATTTACAACACTGTTTGATTTGCTTCCATCCTCATTTGAATCGCTCATAACATTGATAAAACCATTCGCATCCCTGTTATAAGCAAAACCGTTTTTACTATAGAACACCTGGTTATTGGCGCCGCCTTTTTGTCTTCCCACAACAAAAGTCGGTTCACCAGTAATGTTAACTGTATAGGTATAATTATCGCGGTTGTTGCCATTGATAAGAAGCAGGTGTGTACGGTATTTATTTTTTTTGGTGATCACAAAACATACCAGCGATATTTTCTTTCCGGGTTCAACTATAGTTGTTAACAGGTATGTCTCCAGCTTCTTCTGGATTTTTCCAAGTGGATGAAAAATCGCTTTGCCGGAACCATTAAATAAAGCTAGAACAGTATCAGGAACATAACCTGTGAATGCGGCTAATGGAATAGTCGTTGTGTCGGCTCTTTGTTTTAAAGCACTGTCTGAAATCTCTGCAGGTAATTTCAGGTCTTTATATGATTGAACAAGATTTTCAGTTGTGATTGCCGCACCTTGCTCATTGCTGTTTTTGCTTTTACAACTAACCACCATTAGCATAATTAAGAATAAGTACGAGCGCAATTTGGTTTGCATGTGCAATCTTTTGCTAAAAGTAGTTGTTTCAAATAATACACCAAGTCGCTTTGATTAAAACGAAATTTATTTTAGATTTGTCTAAAATTTATTTTAAGTGACACTCACATATACAGAAGAAGATTATATAAAGGGTATATACCATCTTCAGCAAACCTATAATACAGTTTCAACCAATCAACTGGCCTCGCTTCTTGAAGCAACCCCTGCTTCAATAACAGATATGCTTAAGAAGCTAAAGGCGAAAAAATTGCTGAACTATGAGAAGTATAAAGGTTTTCACCTGACGGCCGAGGGAAAAAAGTTATCAGTAAATATTGTTCGCCGCCACAGGTTATGGGAGTATTTTCTTGTTGAAAAATTGCAGTTCGGATGGGACGAGGTACATGAGGTGGCTGAAGAACTGGAACATATTACCAGCAAAAAACTGGTGGAAAAACTGGATGCTTTTCTTGGGCATCCAAGATTCGATCCGCACGGCGATCCCATCCCTGATAACAACGGTAAGATCACTCCGCACATTCAGCTTAACCTGATTGATCTGCCTTTAAATACCCCGGCAGAGATATGCTCGGTAGGGAGCCAGTCTTCTTCCCTTTTAGAATTACTGAATCATAAACATATTAATATAGGTACAAGAGTAGAAGTTAAACGGCGTTTCGGCTTTGATCGTTCACTTGAAATCAAATTAAAGAATCAGCCGGCTATCACACTCAGCCAGCAATTAGCACAGGCATTATTTGTAAAAACTATCTGATGAGAACGACTGAGGAACAACTTTCACTAAGCGACGTACATGAAACTGTTGATACTACAAAACCAAGAAAGGGATTCAGGCGGTTGTTCGCCTATTTTGGCCCCGCGTATATGGTTAGTGTGGGTTATATGGATCCGGGTAACTGGGCAACCGATTTGCAGGGCGGCGCTCAATTTGGTTATCGCCTGATATGGGTTTTATTAATGAGTAATCTCATGGCTTTATTGCTTCAAAGCCTGAGTGCACGACTGGGCATAGTAAGACGCAGGGACCTTGCACAGGCTAATCGTGAAGTATACCCCCGTGTAGTTAATTTTTGCCTTTATATTCTTGCTGAGCTGGCGATTGCAGCATGCGACCTGGCTGAAGTGCTGGGTATGGCAATAGGTATTCACCTGTTAACGGGGTTGCCTATTATCTGGGGCGTAAGCCTTACGGTACTTGATACTTTTTTACTGTTGCTTTTGCAACGCTATGGTATCCGTAAACTGGAAGCATTTATTATATCACTCGTCATTTTGATCGGGCTCTCATTTCTGATTCAATTGATTATGGCACGCCCGGATATGGGTGAGGTTGTAAAAGGATTCGTTCCTACTTCATTAAACAGCGATGCATTATATATAGCTATCGGTATTATCGGTGCCACTGTCATGCCGCATAATCTTTACCTGCATTCGGCGCTTGTTCAAACAAGAAAAATAAGCCAGGACCGGGAAGGCATCCGGAAAGCCATCCGGTTTAATATTATTGATAGTGCAGTGGCATTGAATGCTGCGCTTTTTGTGAACGCCGGAATATTGATCCTCGCGGGCTCTGTTTTTTATGCAACAGGTCATACAGGGGTTGCTAAAATTGAGGATGCACATAAGTTATTACAACCTTTGCTGGGCTCTAAACTGGCGCCAATCTTATTCGCGGTTGCTTTAATTGCAGCAGGACAAAGTTCAACTATCACTGGTACGCTTGCAGGCCAGATCGTGATGGAAGGATACCTGAAATTGCGAATCAATCCTCTACTACGCCGTTTACTTACAAGAGCGATAGCGATTATTCCTGCAATTATTGTGATCTTAATATATGGAGATAACGAATTGGATACACTGCTAGTCCTAAGCCAGGTGATATTGAGTTTGCAATTAGGTTTTGCCGTTATTCCTTTACTCCATTTTGTTAGCAATAAAAAAACCATGGGTGAATTTGCTATCAGGTGGCATGTGCAAATACTGGGATGGCTTGTTGCAGCCATTTTAATTTTCCTGAATGTCAGGCTGGTCTATGATGAGTCTGTAAAAATATTCAGTATGCATGGCAGCTGGATAATTAAAGCTGTAATTATTATTGCCTGGATAATTTTTATCTGGTTGTTTGTAATGATGACGCTGTTGCCTCTTCTCAGAAGGAATAAAGAGATGAAAAAAATTACTATGCATGGCGATCAGCCTTTGTGGACGGAAACTCCTTTCCCTGCAGTTAAAAAAATTGCAGTAGCGCTGGACTTTTCAAAGAACGATGCCAAGATATTATCTCATGCTTTGCACCAGGGCAGCATCAATACCGAATATATACTGCTTCATATTGTTGAAAGTGTTTCTTCCAGGTATTTAGGAGAATCGAGTGATGATGAAGAAACCCGTGATGATCTTGTAAGGTTGAATGCATATGCTTTACAATTGGGAACTAAAGGATATAATGTAAAAGTGCAATTGGGGTACAAGAACCGTATTTCCGAAATTGTAAGAATTGTAAAAGAGAACAAATCAGACCTGCTTGTTATGGGTGCACACCGGCACAGGGGATTCTTTGATTTTATTTATGGACAAACAGTAAATGATGTGCGGCACCGACTCGATATTCCTGTACTTATCATCTAAGTAAGAATGACAGAATTTATCATCAGGCCAATAGAGCAAAAAGATAATAAAGACATAGCTGCTGTAATACGAAAGGTAATGGAGGAATTTAATGTTGCTATGACGGGATCGGTATATACTGATCCAACTACAGATGACCTGTTTAATTTATTTAAAACTCCTTTGTCTTTTTATTGGGTAGTGGAATCAGCGGGTAAAATAGTTGGCGGCGGCGGTATTTATCCAACGGAAGGCTTGCCTCACGGTTATTGCGAACTGGTGAAATATTATTTGCTTCCACAGGTAAGAGGAAAGGGGCTTGGAAAATTATTAGTTGAAAAATGTTTTGATGCGGCTAAGCAAAATGGTTTCAATGCAATTTATCTTGAGAGTTTTCCTGAACTTGAAACGGCGATAGGATTATACCGGAAATTTGGTTTTGAAAATATAAATACGCCACTCGGACATAGCGGTCATTATGCATGTAATGTTTGGATGGTAAAACGCTTGTAGCAAAGTGAAAATAGAAGATTGAAAATATAGTTCTCTCTGATTCGGTTTTAGTTTCGATTTAAAACCGGGGGCACTTTACTTCCTCTGCGCCGGAATTAGTAAATCCCTTATAAGTAAGTGACAACTCAAACCCGCCCTTACCCTGGCTCACCGCTTTTAGTTGCGATATATTAGCATCATAACTTAATCCAACAGAAATCAGGTTATAATCCATTTTTATTACCGGTATCATAGCGTCGTTCCACCTAAAAAAAGCGCCTGCATGAAATGCATAGCCACCTTTTTCACCCGGATTATCTCCAAACCGGATAGAATAAAGTGCCCCGGCAATTGTTTCAGTATAATTACCCTGCTTACTGTAGTCGCCTTGTAAGGTCCACCAGGAATTATCCCCGGCATTCAATTTTATTCCTCCTGAGACAACCCATTTTGGATTTAGTTCGATACTTGGATCCTTGTAAAATGAATTAACGGGGCGATTGAAATGATGATAGGCAATACCAATGAAATATAATTGTGAATTCGTATTGTCTAATGCAGAATTATAACTGATGCCCACACTTGCATCCCAGTAGTGATAGGCAAAGTTGGTGAAAGTTTCACCGTCGGCTAAAGATGGATTGAATCCAAAGCCATCGAATTGCGAGTTGGTTGTAATTTTCGAACGATCAATTCTTCTTTGAACATAACCTCCCATAAAGCCGAGAGACAAATACCTGATCCTGTCATCTGCACTAAGTGATTTATGATAATTTACAGCGGGTAAAACATGCGTTACCGTAAAATTAGTAACACCTGCACGATCATATAATATCTGCATTCCTGAAGTGATAAAGTCTTCATTTTTACCAACCGGTTTTTTAAATTCTGCATTAAGTGAAACGGTTTTATATGGCGTTGCAATACTTGCCCATTGATTGCGTAATACGGCCTGCACCCTGATGTCCCCCTCAAATAAACCAGCCAGTGATGGATTACGCAAAAGTGGCGCATCAAAGAACTGGGAGAAATGTGGTTCCTGTGCATTTGTGAATAAAGGCAACAGGATTATTACCGGCAGAACCAGCACACAAAACAATTTTATTTTTAGAAACCTCTTCATGGTTTATTGAATCAGTGTTACGTTTCCCTGGTAATGTAATATTTGATTATTGTCGCAGACAATTTCAACTATATAAGTATAAACATCTGCGACGGGCCTGTTGCCATTATATGTTCCATCCCACGAGTCATCTGCACTATTAATTGGAATATTTCTCCTTTGAAAAATTACCTGTCCCCACCTGTTAAAGAGCGTAACAGATCGAATTGTATTAATGCCATGTCCCTGTACAATAAACCTGTCATTCACCCCATCATTGTTGGGTGAAAATGTATTTGGAATAAACAGGTTACTGTTTTTATTACAGGTCGTAAATAAGGTAACCGTGTCTGTCATCATACAATGGCCCGGATTTGAAGCCTGTAAAGTATAAGTTGTTTTAAAGCTGGGTGAAGCAAACGGAGATGCGCAGGTCTCACAGCTTAAGGTCTTAGCGGGAGACCACAGGTAGTTCGTTACATCTGGGGATACTATAGCTATAAGCTGTTTTTTACTACCCACCTCAACTAGAACGTCATTGTTATTTATGTGAATTACCGGTATAGGATAAACTATAACGACCACTTCTTGTTTCCTGGGAAAACAATTGTTAATGTCGTTTGATGTTACAGTATAAGTAATTGTTGAAGCCGGAGTTGAAACTGGTGAAGCGATATTCGTGCTGTTTAGATAAGTTGAGGGCGACCATTGATAAACATCAGCTCCTGAAGCCTGCAGGCGCAGCGTTTCACCTACACATAATGTATCACGCAAAGGCGAAACCGAGAGCGTGTACTGTTGCTGAACGGTTGCCGTTGTTGAATCATTCCCGGTACATCCGTATTGGTCTTTTCCTGTAACATAATAGGTTGTATTAATAACCGGATTGATAAATGCAGTTGCACAGGTGGAACAATTTAAACCGGGGCTTGTGTTCCATAAATAAGTTTGGGCTCCAGTAGCAGTGATCTTCACCGTGTCACCATAACAAACTACCCTGTCAGCACCTGCATCTATAACGGGCGAAGCATGAATAATAATTGATCTTGTGGCGTTCGCTACACAGCCGCTGCTATTAACAGCCGCTGCCGTAACTATATAATTATTACCTGAAGAATAAACTTGCGCAACCGGAACCTGGTCTGCTGAAACCTGGCCATTTTTGAAATCCCATTCCCAGGTAAT
>JAQBNK010000026.1 GCA_028288595.1 Chitinophagaceae bacterium | reverse complement strand
ATTGACTATTGACTATTGACTATTGACTATTGACTATTGACTATTGACTATTGACTATTGACTACTAGACTACTCATCTCTCATTATTCATCCCCCATTTCTTACTTTTGCTTCCTATGTCACAATTCAGAAATTTTCGGATGGTAAGCTACGTGGTTTATGGCCGCGGCAGCTTTAACCAGCTGGATGAAATATTGGCTCCTCAAAGAAAAGGGGAGGCGCCGATGATCTTTTTAGTGGATCATTTTTTTGAAGGAAAAGAATTACCAGAGCGTGTGCCACTGAGAGGAAAAGACAAGATTATTTTTGCAGATGTTACCTACGAGCCTAAAACCAAACAGGTGGATGCGCTGTCACAGCAATTAAAAAATGAGTTTGGGACAGTGAGCGGCATTATCGGTATCGGCGGAGGTTCAGTAATGGATCTTGCGAAAGCCGTTTCATTAATGATGACAAATCCCGGGTCTTCTGCAGATTACCAGGGATGGGACCTGGTAAAAGTGGCAGGGGTTTATAAAGCGGGCATCCCTACGCTTAGCGGAACGGGTGCAGAAGTAAGCAGAACTACAGTATTGACCGGCCCCACAAGAAAACTCGGGATGAATTCTGATTTTACACCTTTCGATCAGATTGTGCTCGATCCGGAACTCACAGCGAATGCACCCATTAACCAGCGTTTTTATACAGGCATGGATTGTTATATCCATTGCATTGAAAGTTTGCAGGGCACTTATATTAATGAGTTCAGCCGCAGCTATGGAGAGAAAGCATTACAATTATGCCAGCAAATTTTCCTTGAAAAAAATTCATGGGACGCGGATTCTGATGATAAATTAATGATGGCATCATATGCAGGCGGTATGAGCATTGCTTATTCGCAGGTGGGTGTTGCACACGCGGTAAGTTATGGGTTGAGTTATTTACTCGGAACAAAACATGGCGTAGGAAATTGCATCGTAATGAATCACCTCGAACAATATTATCCTGATGGTGTGAAAGAATTTAAAGCAATGGTTGAAAAAAATGGAGTGGAAATACCAGCCGGGATTTGTAAAGGCTTAACTGATGAACAGTTCGATACGATGATCAATGTTTCTATGGGTATGAAACCATTATGGGAAAATGCTTTGGGAAAAGATTGGGAGAAAAAAATGACGAGAGAAAAACTGAGAGTGTTGTATGAGAAGTTATAATGGCCACAAAGTCACGAAGTCACAAAGGACTTCAATGAAACTTAGTGTCTTTGAGTCTTCGTGGCAAAATCAATTCACTCTATAAGTTGCTACCGCATAATGCTTCAATGTTTTGATCTTAATCTTCTGGTTAGTTATTGCTATCAATTTATATTCATGAAATTCATTCTTGTCATCTAAGAATCCAATAATGCAACTATTCTCTGCAGGCCCTTTATGAATGACCGGCTTCGGCATCACTCCTAGGTTCGGAAGTTTCAAAGTATCATTTACCACTACCTCCGCATATTGAATGTTCATCCTGTAATGAAAAGTTTCTTTGGTTTGATAGAGCCTGACTGCAAAATCACCCATCAATGTATTACCGGCAATCTTTTCTTTAAAACTTACTTCAGGCTCTTTCTTCACTGTTGTTCTTTTTTCAGGAACTTCTTTTGCTTTAATAATTATAGGTATGGTGGTATCTTTTTCAGTATTATTAGTTGCGGCATTATTACAGGATAGTAAAATAAGTAATGTGCAAATGCTAATCAGGAATTTCATAACAGCAATATAATTAACATCATAAAATATTCATCATATGGCGGTACTTCCGCCAGAACAAAAGTTCTTATTTCCTTGTGCTATCATTAAATTTACTTCATGAACTACCAACCATCCCCACAGCGTTATGCATCTATGGAGTACCGCCGCTGCGGCCGTTCCGGAATAAAATTGCCGGCTGTATCACTTGGCCTCTGGCACAACTTCGGCCATGTAGATACTTACAAAAATTATCGCCAGATATTACGAATGGCATTCGATGCAGGCATTACGCATTTTGATCTTGCTAATAATTATGGTCCGCCGCCGGGTTCTGCTGAAGAAAACTTTGGAAAAATTCTGAAAAAAGATTTTGCAGGATACCGCGATGAATTGATCATTTCTTCCAAAGCAGGTTATTTGATGTGGCCCGGGCCATATGGTGAATGGGGTTCAAAAAAATACCTGGTATCCAGCCTTGATCAAAGTTTAAAAAGAATGAAACTGGATTATGTAGATATATTTTATCATCATCGGCCGGATTCCGATACACCCCTGGAAGAAACAATGACTGCATTGGACCTCATCGTTCGGCAGGGGAAGGCATTATATGTCGGCATCTCAAACTATGGCGCTGAAGAAGCAAGAAAAGCAATTGGTATTTTAAAGCAGTTGGGTACTCCATGTTTAATTCATCAGCCAAAATATTCCATGTTTGTGCGATGGGTAGAAGATGGATTATTAAATGTGCTGGAAGAAGAAGGTGTAGGATGCATTCCTTTTTCCCCTTTGGCGCAGGGACTGCTCACCAATAAATATTTGAATGGAATTCCTTCAGATTCAAGAGCAGCTAAACCGCATGGTTTTTTAAAAGAAGAAGAAGTAAGTGAACATCGTGTTGAACAAATAAAAAAATTAAATACAATTGCTGAACAGCGGGAACAAACACTGGCGCAAATGGCGCTCTCCTGGATATTAAAGGATGATCGCATTACCTCAGTCCTTATTGGCGTAAGTAAGCCCGAACAGTTAACGGATTCTTTGCAGTGTTTAAATAATAAAAAGTTTAGTGGGGAAGAACTGGCAGAGATCGAAACGATTCTTCATTCCTAAAATACTGTTCAGTATACAGAGGAAATTTTTTTTGGTTAGTCAATAGGAAAAGGCAGCCAGGTAAAATGGGAAATGAACTTACTTACTGCCTGATTCCGGTTTGGTATGTACTGCTCATTCCCGGTTAATTTTTTGGCGTGGAAAAAGATTTATGCCCCCGAAATATTGATTTAAAAGAACTTACAACGTCCTGAACAGTTCCCGGTCAAATTTAAAATGGGATTGGCACCACTGGCACGCTACTTGGCTTCATAACTATGGAAATAAAACGAAAGGTTATGGAAAAGATAGAAAGGATGTTGAAGCGAATGGTATTACCCGCATGTTTTGGGCTTACAGTATTAGGATTTATTCCTTTAAGATCGCCGGCTTCAGATAAAGCTCAACACGCTGCGACTACGCAGGTGGTTCAGGCTTCTGATAGCACACAGGCTGTAAATGCTAATGTATCAATGCTTCATAAATAGAAGCAAACAATCATCTAAACAGGGAACAGGTATTACACTTGTTCCCTGTTTTTATTTCAGGCTCACGCTGATGCCTCCACATATTTCCACATACTCATATCCCCACATTTGCACATGCGCTAATTATTTAACTTCGCCGCATGCAAGATTATTTGAGCGGGTTGAATGAGCCACAGAAAGAAGCGGTGTTACACATTACCGGTCCATTGATGATAGTCGCCGGCGCCGGTAGTGGTAAAACAAAAGTGCTCACTACACGTATTGCCCACCTCATGTCTAACGGTGTGGATTCATTTAATATCCTGGCACTTACGTTTACGAATAAGGCCGCTGCGGAAATGAAAGAGCGCATAGAGA
>JAQBNK010000186.1 GCA_028288595.1 Chitinophagaceae bacterium | reverse complement strand
CTTGAATTCTTTTGGGGTCATTTCTAAATGAGAAGAAATTCTTTTTATATCGGCGGGTGTATAGGTCGGACTCATTTTCTTGCAGCAATTTGCGCAGGAAAGACAATCCATTTCGAGCCAGATATTTCTGTCTACTTCGATCGCTAATTTGTCCAGATCTTTTGGTGGCTTTCTTTCGATCTTTCCTAAAAAACGGCGAAAGGATTTTTTATTATAACGAACTTTTTGTTTGAAGGAGCGAATGTTTACCGGGATCATCATCTGCATTGCAATTATAAGTTCGCTAATTTCGGTAAATAGAGGATTGAAAAAAGTTTTTTAGCATTTTTATTTACTGACGAATGTGGGAACCTTATAAAAAAGGATTTAAAGCTTACCTGAGGCTGGAGCGGTCACTGAGTGAAAATTCAGTGGAGGCTTACCTGCGGGACATCAACAAACTAACCGATTATCTTATTGCAAGCAACAACACTAAAAATCCGGCCGACCTTCATTTAGAGGACCTGCAGAAATTTGTAAAGGAAACAGCTAAGACCGGTATGAGTGCTACATCACAGGCAAGGATGATCTCTGGCATTAAAGGATTTTATAAGTACTGCCTTACTGAAAACATAACACAAACCGATCCCTCTGTTTTATTGGAGGCACCCAAACTTAAGCGGGCTCTGCCGGACGTTTTAAGTTTTGCAGAAATAGAGAAGATGATTGCTGAAATAGATCTAAGCACTCCTGAAGGCGGCCGCAATAAAGCGATTCTTGAAACGATGTACAGTTGTGGCCTTAGGGTTAGTGAAGTCGTTAACTTAAAGATCAGCCAGTTATATCTTGATGTTGGCTTTATCCGTGTTACAGGTAAGGGTGACAAAGAAAGGCTGATACCGATAGGAGGTGATGCAATAAAGCACATCGGTATATACCGGCATCAAATAAGAATACACCAGCCCATTCTAAAAGATTATGAGGATTTTTTATTTCTGAATAACCGCGGCAAACACCTGAGCCGTGTAATGATATTTTATATTATTAAAAGCCTTGCAAAAAAAGCCGGCATTACCAAAAGTATCTCGCCGCACACATTCAGGCATTCTTTTGCAACACATTTAATTGAAGGTGGCGCCGATCTAAGAGCCGTACAGGAAATGCTGGGCCACGAGAGTATAACTACAACTGAAATTTATACGCACCTGGACCGGGACTTTCTGCGTTCTACCTTAACGAGTTTTCACCCGGCGTTCAAATGAAATTCTAAGGAATGAGTGATGAGAAAGGAGTGATCAGTTCAAGTGAAAGTTTGGCTAATAATTTCTTTTTTGGATCCATGCGTTTGATAACCTTAGTACAGGAACAAAGCCGTGAATGAATTTCTAACATGCTGATATTTGAAACGAAAAGGAAGCGGTCTTACATAGAAACATAATTATTTCTTTTCTATGTCCCTATTGTACCTATGTGGTAAAAAAGAAATCAAATCTTCAGAGTAAATAATTCCAGCGCATTATTTTTTCCTTTCAATTCAATAAATCCTAAATCTTCTGTTTGCCAGTCCTTAAGGTCTATTACTTCTAAAAACTCTTTAGAGACAATATACTTCTGGTTAAGTTCGCTGCAGGCGCTTCTTATTCTTGCAGTGGTATTCATAGTATCTCCACTCATAGCAAGGTCTTTTTTAATTACACCTATTTCACCTACCGTTACATCGCCTACATGAATGCCTACACGGAACTCGGGGATCACGCCATACCTTCTACGGAAATCTTCATTATGCTTTTGTAAATTTTTCCTGGCTTCTATTAAAGCATCCATGCATTTACGGGCATTCTCGTGACTTGATAACCATGAAACCACGATCTCATCACCAACATATTGATAGATGCGTCCTCCATATTCTATTAATGCATTGGATAAATGATAAATAAAATCGCGGATAAACTTGAAGTATAACTGGTGACCGAGTTTTTCTGCAATGGGTGTAGAATCTTTAAGGTCCATGAACATCACGATCCGCTTTTCAATCTTGGGCTCTTTATACCGGCCCATTAATATATCCACGAATACGCCTGGAGCATATTTCTCATTCACCTCAATGATCAGCTGGGTTAACAAAAACAGGATAATCCAGTAAGGCACTTTTTGGAAAAGCCAGAAAGAATGTAATCCGTCGCGAAGTAAACGATCAATAGATTCTCCTAACGACAATTGCAAAATGATCATCGAATGTGCAAAGTGCATTAAGAAGTTCATAAAAAAAGCAGCGGATAAAAGAATGCAGCTTTTTGCGATCAGTACCAGCCATAACGGGTAACCTCGCATGATGCGCCGCAGTTTCAGAACGAGCAGGTAACCCATCACAAGGCTCATCAGTAATACAATAAGTTCACGGAGGATAAATGCTCTTACACCATTATAATCATAAGGCGTATAGCTTTGCTGAAAAGAAAGTATCTGGAAGCCCGTAAGTTCATTAATAATATCAAAAATGGTCCAGATAATACCGATATATATAATGAGCTTATACCTGTAACGTTTTACAAATGAGAAATCAGGCCATATGGATTTTCTTCTTTTAATCATTTCCTGTTTTGTACAAATTCATAAATGGCCGACTGTGCCTCAATTTGATTAGTCTCGTCTGTTAAACATCTTTCCTGTTCCATACACTCATTAAGCACCACCGCTTTTGCAGTATCGGCCCATTGTAATTCAAAATAAGAAAGCATTTCTTTTTTGAGCACTTCATCTTTAATCGCCGTGCAAACTTCTATTCGTGCATGAAGGTTTCGGGTCATAAGGTCTGCAGAGCCCATCAGCACTTCGCTTTCATCATCTTTACCAAAAATAAAAATGCGTGAATGTTCAAGAAAACGGCCCACAATTCTTTTAACGATAATGTTTTCGCTCACACCTTGCTTTCCGGGTATAAGACAACAAATACTTCTTACAATTAAATTTACTTTCACCCCATTTTCCGATGCTCTGTATAATTGTTCTATAATAAATGGTTCCTCCAGGTTATTTACTTTAATGCGAATCAATCCCTCGCCACCCTCCTTTACATTTTCTATCTGCCTGTCAACCTGTTTGATAAAATAAAGAACAAGATTGAACTGGGAAACATATAACGATTCAAAATGAATTAATTCTTTATCAGCTTTGTGCTTTTTTGAAAGATAGTCGAATAACTGCAGCATATCAGCGGTAATTAATGGGTCGGTTGTAAGCAATACGTGATCGGTATAAAACCGGGCAGTTATTTCATTAAAGTTACCGGTACTCAATATTCCGTATTTAACTGTTCCCTGCGGAGAACGTTTACATACCAGCCCGATCTTCGAGTGAACTTTTATTTTAGGGATACTGTATAATATTTTCACTCCCGCTTCTTCCATCAGGCGGCTCCACTTAATATTATTCTCTTCATCAAACCGGGCCTTTAATTCAATAAAAGCGGTTACTTTTTTTCCATTCTGCGCAGCACTTATTAATGCATTTACAATGTGTGAACCTGCTGCGGCCCTGTAAAGCGTTATATAAATTTCAGTTACATCAGGATCAACAGCGGCCTGGTTAAAAAAAGATAATACCGGGCTGTATGATTCATAAGGAAGATGCAGCAGGATATCTTTTGTATTCATCACCTGGAAAATATCACCGCAATCAAGAATATCTTTTGATCCAACCGGTTTGAAGGGTGGAAATTCCATGCTCTTATCAAACACCGGGAAATCTTTTAAGTCATCAAGATTATGATAACGGCCACCAACAAACATTTCATCATGCTTAACACCGAAAAGACCGGCGAGGTATAATTGTATGTTGCGTGGCATCCCTTCTTCAAACATAAATCTGGATGCGGGGCCAACGTCTCTTTTAGCTAACTGCTTTTCAATTTTATTTAAAAGATCGCCTGAATATTCATCAGCCAGTCTTAATTCCGCATCCCTGTTTAACTTGATAGAATAAATGCTTTCAATATCATAACCTGGGAAAAGACATTGCAGGTTAAGCCTTATTACATCATCGATCAGGATCACGTATTTAGCACCGGCTACTTCAGGTAAAGTAAAAAATCTCGATAATTTATTTGATGGAATATTTACTATGGCTAATTGTGTTGAGGTCTGACCTGCCTGCCTCAGTGTGACAACAAAATAGAGTTTATTATTGGCGGGCATAAACTGGCTGTCCTCCTTATCTATAAAAACAGGCCGCATAAATGACAGGACCTTAGAAAGAAACAGTTCTTTAATTTCAGGAAGATGTTCATTTAATACAGGGCTGTTCCAATATAGTACGATGCCCGCTTTCTCCAGGTCATTGATAATTTCATTATTCAAAAGCGCTTTATAAATATCTGATTGCCGGGATATTTCTGCCTGTATCTTTTCTAAAATATCTTCATCACTGGAAGCAGACATTCTTGTTTTTCTTCCGAGTTTACTAAGCGCTACGATCGATGGATAGCGAACTCTGAAAAACTCATTCATGTTAGAAGAATATATAGAGAGAAAACGGATGCGTTCAAACAAAGGCAATTGTCTTTCAGCGGCTTCCATTAAGATCCGGAAATTAAATCCAAGCCAGCTAAGGTCCCTGTTATACAACATCGGCATATTACTAATCATAAAGGTGATCCTGCTGAATTAACTGGTGCTCCCCCGCCTCCGTGTGCGGCATTATGTAAAACAAGCGCTAGTCCAAAACCAATAACAGAAATAATGATCCCTATCATAAACACATTATAGGCGAGGTGAATTAACCTGTATTTCCTTCCAAGCACAACGCCCAGCTGGTGTATATCCTGGATAAGGGCGCCATATAAATATTCAGGGTCATTCATCATAATGCGCATTGCATTTTCATATTCCACCAACGTAGCCTTGTGAAAATTACCAAAAAAAAGCAGGTTCGTTTTTTTGGCAATAACGTCTTCCACTCTAAAAATACCGCTGCTTACTTTCGGTCTTGTTGCCATGATAGAAACAACAATAGTTATAACAGAAGAAGAAAGAAATAAAACAGCCGGTATAGTAAGATATGTTTCTACGTCAAGTCTTCTTATTAATACAGAAAGTATAACGGATATGATAATAGAATTAACGGAAATTAAAATATTGGCTTTCCTGTCGGCCATTTCACTCAGGTCGAGATGGTTGCTGGATGCCAGGCGCAGCATGGTTTGTATCCCTTTACTTACAAAACTATTTTTCTGATCGAAAGTAAGATTTTCATTGCCGGGCCTGTCATTGAATTCATCCACTTTGGCCTGGAGCCATTCGATATTTTTTTGCTTTTTATCAGACAACAGGTCTTTGCAATAAGACGTATAGTAATGATGCTGCTTTAAAAAAAGCATTGCTTCCTTCGCCCACTCACCCCTGTCTACATAACCGGCAAACATTTCCTGTTCTTTTCTTACCCGCTTGTTCATTTCTTTGAACTCTTTTGTACCCAGGTGATACGTATCTGCATCACAAATGATTTGTTCAGGCAGGCCTACCGGCGGCTCTTTTCGCAGGGTAGCCATAATACAATCTTCTATCTGTTTAACGAGGCTTTCATCATGTAGTTGTTCAGTCATAAAAGCCCGCATGAGATCTGCGCTTTTTCTTTCATGGCCATCACGAACAGAAAATAAATAGCCCGTATCATGAAACCATGCGGCAGTATATAATACCAGCATATCGTCTTCAGTAACATTATAATGCGCTGCAATTTCATTGGCCCTGCTCACTACCTGTTTGGTGTGATCGAGGTTATGATAGACCAGGCGTGGGTCCCGTTGCTTCTCGAACAGGTCGGTTACGTACTGTTCTACTTGTTTATATATAAAGTGATGATCCATGTTTATGATTTAGAATGTGAGGTTATATCTTGTTCCGACTGAAAAATTAGCGAGGGTTTCTTCCGGTGAAAATGCAACAGTAGCAGTAAACAATACCGCGTTAAACGGCGCAAAGTAAACACCGCCGCCTTTTGCAAAATGCCATTTCCGTGAGTTTTCATTTTCAAACCAGACGCGGCCAACGTCGGCAAAACCGATCAAACCAAAATCGCCGGGTAATATATAAGATTTTGAATTACCTAATTTATAACGCAGTTCAAAACTGGAGTAAGCCATTGAAGTACCGGCGAAACGATTTTTTCTAAACCCTCTTAAAAAATTATTCTGTCCCAGGTCCAGCGCCATGTAGTAAGGATAATCCTTTGAAAAAATCTTTCCTCCTCCTATTTTAAAAATGCCGATAAAAGTTGCGGGATTGGTTACGCTTCCATAAACCGTCATATTAGAGATCAACTTTGTTACCGGTTTATTATTCCCATTAATGTTCGCCATTGAAGAAAGCTCTGTATTCCAGTCTATTCCCCGTCTCGGGAAAAGTTCGTTATCCAGGTTATTTATAAGCATCCCCACCTTCGCTCCAAGATAAGCATTCTTCGCATATACACTGGAGGAGTCTAAACCAACCAGTGATGGCCGGCTTAATATTTTGCCTGCATTATCTGCGGGGTTGTTCCAGTAATAATGAAATGTTGGTCCTACTGTAAAATGAAAATAAGTGAACATTGTTTTTCTAAGCGCCACATCTGCCTGAAGATAATTATACCTGACACGATAAAATTCAATGCCGCGGGATGGATCGATGCGGGTTACATTTCCAAGACCGAAGAAATTATTCAGCACAGGATTTACGAGTGTGGCATTAATAACAACATCATTGGAAGCAACGACCTTGTTAAATTCTCCCATGTAATTAACCCGGAAAGCGCTTGTGCTGGGCGAATATAACGTACTTAATTTCTGAACGCTTGCGGGATACTTTCTGAATCCATAATGCGTGTTTTGCAAACCGAGTCCCAGCATTACGCCATCTTCCGCATTATATCCCAGGTTGATTTTCGGAAACTGGAGCCTGTTATACCGGAAGTCTGTTATGTCATAATTATTAACACCAGGGCTGGCGCTGAATTTATTTATTACATGACTGCTGCCAGAGATAAAGTTCTTCTCCGTATTCAGATCATACAAATAACTTCTAACATTGCCACGCACATTAAATGTATCATCGCCCCGGCCGCCGATCATTCTTAATTTAATTCCTCTTGCGGCGGATTCATCAACATCAAAAATATCGTTGCCATTTAATCCATATAATCTTACTTCCTGTGTAACTTTTTTGTCAAAGTTTCTTTCATACATCAACGCGGCCATATCATTCATTCCCTTCCGCTTGTATACTTTTACCGAAAGTTTATCTCCATCACCCGAAACTTTAAAGTATTCGGGCTGGTTACTTCCAATTACATCAACATACTTGTTCAAAAAACTATAATAGGTCATTGATGCTTTCATCAGTTTATCGCGACGGCTCTTTAATTTACTTTGCAGCACACCACCATCTTCTGCAAATACAGCGGCGGGTAAACGCCTTACAGCAGAGTCGATTACATTATCTGTTATATGCTGCTGCACATAAGCAGTTATTCTTTTCCAGTCGTTATCATCCAGCTTCGTCATGAAGATGCGGTCAAAATCTTTTGAAGTATAACCCATGTATTTAACATTGGGAATATTGGCCCTGAACCCCGTGAGATAAGGAAATAATCTTTGCACCATATGGTTTAGTATAAAACCATTGTCAAGAAAAAATGCCTTATCCCTGTCTCTGGGAATAGGATAGTATAATTTTCCTTTCCCGGTATCCAGAACACCAAACTGCCATTGATCGAAATGCCGGTCGTAATCGCCGATAAGTATATCTAATAATCTTGCACGAAGCACCGCTTCCTGGTCCACACGATTATCATTATCCTCTATCATTTTATTGATCACTTTCGGCGTACTCTTCGTGTTGGATGAAGTATCGGGAACAGGATCATGGGCTTCAAGGTAAACAAGTGTGTTAGCGAAGATGGGGCGATAGAAACCGAATGCAGGATCATCGGGAACGTAATACATTTCAGGATTGGCTTCAACAACACCAATTGCATTCGCAAGCGGTGGAACAATTAGTGGTGCATAAGGATGAGAGCCTGATATAAAATCCTGCACAAGTTCTTCGGCAACAGAGTTCCTGAAATTTTCCGGAACTATTTTCTCCGGATCTTTTTTCAGCGTTCTTAAAACCCACTCTTTTCCATATTTATCCTGCAGCCTTAATGATTTAGTTTCTTTGCCACCGCCCAGGCTCTTAATAATAAATCCGCCTTTCTCTTTATTCAAATTAAAGATGGGCACTTCAACAGGTGTAGCCCACTCCTTCCGGTAATTTTCTCCTAGTAAAAAACGCTTCAGTCCGGATGCACTGTCGTACCAGAGATTAGCAGCTACTTTTGCTCTTCTGCCATAGTCGATAGATACTACAGCCGCTGAGTCTTTCTTTGGAAGCTGGGCAATATTGATTGTAGAAAAATTCAGCACATTGGCAGAGTGGCCGAGGTGCACAGAATCCTTCACCTCATAAAAATCAACTTTTACATTTTTATTGTTCGATACTTCGAGGGTTGCAAAACCCATTTGTTCAGCAGCATAGTCTGTCTTTGATGTTTTAGAAACACGGGTTGATTTACATCCGCCACCGCTTACTATGTAAGTATAATTACTATCTCTTATCAATTGTAAACCATGCTCGTGACCAGATACAAAAATGAGGTTGGGATGACTCTTAGCCACCTTCTCCACTTCATGTATCATGTGCTGGTAGGCAGGATGCGGCATGTCTTCCGCTGTTCCGAAAATTCCTCTTGTAATAGGATAGATACTACCGATAACCGGGAGCGGAATATAAGCCGTCTTCCACATATCGGTTAACGGAAAAATGTGTTGCTTAATCGTAAAGTAACCGCCATGTATGCCATAACTTTTAAACGGGTGATGACATGCGAAGAGTACTAATTTTTTAGAATTACGTGCAAGTATATCCTGCAGTTGTGTTAATACTTCGCTTTCAGTTTTAGTATCGCAATCGTATTCTATGCCCGGTTTATCATTAGCAGTTAACCACCACTCACTGTCCATAATAACCAGTGTTACATCATTACTAAGCTGCACTTCAATCGGTCCGGGACAACCGTCTTTCGGAAGAAACCGCACATTCGATTTCCCGAGGCCATCTATATATTGCTGCTGTCTTCGTATCGCATCCCACCCTGTTGGCGAGCCGTTTTCCCAGTCGTGGTTACCCGGAATAAAAAATACCTGGCTCTTGTTGCCGTCCCCTATGGCCGCCTGCGAATCCAGGATATTAGCATACTGCCTGAAATCCGCGGCCTGGTAATCTGGTAGTCCCTGCGGGTAAATATTATCGCCTAAATAAATCACAACGGTTTTACCGTCAAAAGTCACCCGCTTTCTTGCAGCGTCAACTACCGGTGCACGGCCATTAACCAATGAGCCGGCATCACCAATTAAAACTACACGCAACTGCACGGTGTCTGATTGCGCATAAAGAGTAACATGAATAAGACTTAGTAATAAGCTAACTAAACAAATCCTCATCGTTTTGCAGTTTGATATTTAAAGACCAAAATATTAGAGGCGCCCACATCGGCAGATTCATTAGAGATCATCATATCGCCATTTTCATTAAAAGCAATTCCTTCCGGCTGTTTAAAAAGTTTAGGATCCAGCGGGTAAACTTTTTTTATCATCCCATTTTCATCGGCAATTACCAGTACTTTATTCACAGACGACAAAATATAAAGCTCATGAGTAACGGGATGTATGGCCGCAGCAGATGGTCTTAATTTATTCTTCTTCAGGGGAACATATTTTTCAACGATGGCAGCGTCAATTGAAAAAGGATGTGTTTCAAACACATTTGTTTTGGTATTAAATGCATAAACAGAAGTAACCACCGATGTATCTTCTTCACAATTTTTACAGATCATTATCAGACGGTCTCTTTTGGTGTCATCATATAAACTCTCAAATTCATTTTTACCTTCCAGCCCAATCTTATATTCACTGGTGTCTGCAATATCCTTTCCGTGAAAACTAAATTTGATGATCTTCCCTTTACTCGTCATCACATAAAAAAAAGAATCCTTTAATACCAGGTCCTCGTAATCTCCGCCGTCACGAAACTTCCATTTTTCAATTACCGGATTGTTCTCATCCGGGAATATTTTAAAAAGAATGCCTTTATCATCACAGATAGAAAACACCGCCTTATCTTTTTTATAATAAGACAGGCCAGAAATTTCATCCAACGTTGCGGGCAGCTTAACCAAAGTAGGTTTGTTTATATCATAACCGGCAGGGGAAGAGAATTGCTTTCCACCTTTTTGCTGGCAGGCTGATAATAAAATAATAAAGAGGTTAACAACTAAAACAAGCCATAGCTGACCTGCTTTTTTTATACGGTATACCACGAGGTTTCGGTTAATTTGATTTGATACTTTATTATTCAAAAGGCTTGCCGCATACGGTAAAGCAACCAGCAAACAGATAAAAAATCTTGTATTTGCTTGAAAATGACCCCCTTGAGGAACAGATTCTACAGAAATGGTTGGCAGTTGATAGTTGGTAGTTGGCGACAACCGGAACAGCTATTTAACCAAAACTGTCGGCCAAACTGGGTCATATCAATGGAAATCGCCAACTGCCAACAGCCAACTGTCAACCGAAATCGCCAACTACCAACTAAATCGCCAACTGCCAACAGCCAACTGCCAACTATTTCTGTACGTTTGCAAAAACTTGTGCTATGAAGAAAATTATATTCCTTGCCATCATTGCTTTTTCATTTATTCTTTCAAATGGGCAAATAAGAATGCCCCAACCCAGCCCCACCCAGGTGCTTATTCAAAATTTTGGAATGGGTAAAATCGAACTGACTTATTCTCGTCCCTCTGTAAAAGGAAGAGCGGTATTTAAAGACAACAGCGAGCTGGCGCCTGTAGGCCAGGTGTGGAGAACCGGCGCTAATTCTGCGACAAAACTTCGTTTTACCGATCCGGTAACCATTGGCGGCCAGGCCCTCGATTCCGGTACTTATGCGCTTTATACTATCCCCGGAAAAAACGAGTGGACCATCATTATTAATAAAGGCTCCAAAAATTGGGGAACAGAATATCACCAGGAAGACGATGTTTTTCGCTTTCCAGTGAAGACCGATAAGATGGATGACTTCATGGAAAATTTCACCATGCAGTTCAACAATATAAAACCAGAAAGCTGCGAGTTGCAGTTAATGTGGGCGAAAACCCTGGTTAAAATTCCCGTTATTGAAAACATCAAAGATCCCATTCGCACACAAATAGAATCTGCATTTAAATCTGGTAAGACACCCTATTTCGAAGCCGCTAATTTTTATTATGAATATGATAAAGATTATGCAAAGGCGCTGGATAATGTGAATAAAGCGCTGGCTGGTCCAGGCAATGCAAATGCTTACTGGATGTATTTATTAAAAGCAAAGATCCAGAAAGCTACTGGCGATAAAGCCGGTGCAAAAGCAACTGCAGAGCAAACAGTAAAAATTGCAACCGAGCAAAAAAATGATGACTATGCAAGAGCAGCTAAGGAACTGATAAGAAGTATTTGAGAGTGATTTTGAGGTGCTTTTATCGTGAAAACGTGAGACGTCAATCGTGAATGATTGACGTCTCACGTTTTCACGATTCACGTCTCACGATTCACGTTTCACGTTCATCTCTTCTTCGATGATTTCGCTCTTTTATTAAAATCAAGAGCCAGTTTTATCCAGTGATCAAATTGTTTTTTTGTTTTCATTCCTTCTTCGCTGATCAGCACCCAGCCTTTATATTCTCTTCCTCTCATAATAACGGTCCGGCAACCATTTTTCTCAACTTCATCCTCATGCAATGCCGGGTCAATGCGGCACATCATTTCATTATCTCCAACGGTGATGCACATTTTATCATCAACCATAAATGCCACACCCCGAAACATTTTCTTTTCTTCAACACGGGGTACATCGGTCAACGCTTCCCTGATGCGGTCAGCGAGTTTTTCATTATATGCCATTAAATAAAATTAGTGATGAAAATAATAGATAAAAAAATCAGGAAGAGAAATTAAAAACATTTACTGCCACTCCGTAATTTCTTGTGATCAGGATTTTTTTATGACGGGCAGTATATCTTTTCTCATCAGATGTTGTGTCACTCACTTATACTTTCTGTTCGTTATTGAGCTTCAGCGCAAGTATTAAAGGAACCTTTAAAGACTTACTCAAAAAATTATTTTTCTAATTCTCTGAAGTAGATAAATAATTTGTTGCAAGAGTTTTATAATGTCAGAACCTTTGGGAGACCTGATTGTATTTTTAGATATTCCATATCTGGGAGATATGGAATATCGCTACTCCTCACGCGTCTTCTTCCTGAAAAATGTATACTGGAAAAGATACCCGAAAAATATAGTAAGCAGCGAACCCGCCACATTCAACCATAAAAATCCAAAACCAATTATTTCTTTTTGATCAAGCGTAAATAAAATAATTACCCCGATCTCAGAAATGACAGCGCTCCAGAAAACGGCGGTGGATTTAATTTTCTTAAAATAAAATGCAACCAGGAAAAGTCCCAGTATCACCCCGTAAAAAAGTGAACCCAGTATATTCACGGCTTCAATTAAGCTGCCCATTCTGTTTGAGAACTCAGCTACAATAATGGCGAAAACACCCCAGCCCAATGTATACCATTTAGAAAGTTTATAACGCTTCACATCCTGCACATCTTTTAACTGCGGATGCTCCTGCTTTTTTTCAAACCTGCAATAAAAATCAATAATGGTACAGGATGCCAGCGCATTTAGTGCGGCAGCGATAGAACCCCAGGCGGCTAAAAATATGATCGCTATTAGCAAACCAACTAATCCTTTTGGCAATGTATCGATCACGAAAGAAAGAAAGATATAATTAGTGTCGTTGATGTCGGCTCGGGGATCTGCTTTTCTAACTACAGCTTTATATTCCTTTCGCAAAGAATCTAAAACATGGTTACCCTGCTGAACCTGCACCTTTAACTTTTCCCCGGGTTGGTCAGCATGTTTTGCCGCAAGGTATTGTGTTACATTTTGTTTTTGCTGAAGGTTTACACTATTAAAATGGCTTTCAATATTTTTTAGTGAATCACCGTATGCCCCTTTTTGAAGTTGCTGCGATACGGCCTTATTAAAAAAAACAGGGGCAGCATTAAACTGGTAATAAGTAAAAAGTAAAGCACCGATCAACAGGATAAAAAATTGCATCGGCACTTTCACCAGGCCATTAATTAAAAGGCCCTTGCGGCTCTCACGGGTATCTTTCGCAGTAAGGTAACGGCCCACCTGGCTCTGGTCTGTTCCAAAATAAGAAAGGGCCAGAAAAAAGCCGCCGATCACACCGCTTACAATATTGTAACGATCCTTCCAGTTAAAACCATGGGCATCAAAACCTGTAGTGATCACATTTAATTTTCCTGATGCACCGCTGATATACAGTGCATCTTTTAACCCCACTCCCTGCGGCAAATAATGAATAACAAAATAACCGGCGATGAACATGCCAATAAAAATGATGATCAGTTGTAATTGCTGCGTATACGCAACGGCTCTTGCACCACCGCTCACCGTATAGATAATGAGTAGGCCGCCCATTACGATGTTCGTCCAGTAAATATCCCAGCCCAGTAATGAAGAAAGAATAATAGAAGGCGCATAGATACTGATACCCGTAGATAATCCTCTCGACAGCAGAAATAATGCAGAAGCGAATGTTCTTGTTTTGAGATCAAATCTTTTTTCTAAAAACTCATACGCAGTAAAAACTTTCAGCTTTGCAAATAGCGGAACGAAAGTAATGGAGAGTACCACCATGGCGATGGGCAATCCAAAATAGTATTGCACGAAACGCATGCCATCGGTAAACGCCTGCCCCGGCGCCGAAAGAAAAGTGATGGCGCTTGCCTGCGTACCCATAATACTTAACAGCACCAGCCACCACGGCATTGTACGGTTACTTAAAAAATAACCTTCCAGGTTTTTTGTTGTCCTGCTTTTAACTAACCCGTAGGTAATGATACCGGCGAGTGTAACGATCAGTATGATCCAGTCTGGCCGGCTCATGCAAAATATTTAGTGAACCATGCAAATAATACGATCAGTAATAATAAAAAGCCAAGCACCACGGCATAGAATCGCTTCCACTTAGGTGATTCGCTTTTTTCATTATGATCCTGCATAAATTATTTTTTACTGCCGATGCTTCCTGCAAGAAGTCCGAGTAACAAACCGATGATCAAACCGATTTTTACATTCTTAATAAAAAGTCCGAGGACCACACCAATAATGACCAGTGTGCCGATACCGATCCTTCTCCTGCTGTTTACGCTACTCATTATTTTTCGGTAGGGCGATTAAGTTTGCTAATAATTTAAATGCTCCCGGAACTCCTGCGGGTAATTCCCTGAATAGTACAAGGCCGGTATATACAAAATTTCCTTTACCGTATTTAGCGATAACAAGGCTTCCGTTACTGGCAGGTTCATTCAGATCATGCATTGATAATGGCGCTTCATAATGCGGGTCCAGTTGCTCTGCATGATAGATGCTGCGTTCCTGTATCCAGTTGTCGAAATCTTTTGTGGTTATTTTATTCGGGTAATTTAACACCGGGTGATTGGGCAACAAAAAATCTACTGCCGCATTTTCTTCAGTAACTCTTCGTGATGTTATGGTTAATGGATATGGACTGAAATTATTGCGTGTCTTCTGGCTGATGTTATTTACATTATACTGGACAATGAGGTTGCCACCGCCTTTTACATATTGCATCAGTACAGGGTATAGGTCCGCAAGCGCCTCATGTGTATTATAGGCCCGCACACCGGTGATGATGGCATCGAACGTTTTTAAATTGTCAGCAGTAAGATCTTTTTCTTCCAGTATCCTTACATCGTAGCCCATTTGAATAAGCGCCTGCGCCACCTTATCGCCTGCGCCATTAAAGTACCCGATGTTTTTACCGGCTGTTTTTATTTCGTCGGTGATCACCCGTGTTTCATCACGGTAGAAATAATGTATTTCAGGAATGTGGTCGTAAGCGATGGTTCTGAGGTTGGAAGAATACATTTTTTTTGATCCATTCATATCGACCTGCAAAATAGCTGAGACAGGATTCGCAGCTGATTGAAATGAAACTCTAGCAAGCGGAATTTGTGATGTATAGACTCGTCCCTGTTGTACGTTCATCAGGGTATCGCTGGTAAAAATAGTTTTGTTCTGCTGCAACAGTTTAATACTTACGGGTACGTTTTCTTTTGTAAAATTAAACTGGTAGTTCACCTGTACAAAAGGATTATGGCTGTATTCGTTCCCGGGCCGCAGCCCTGTTAAAATAAAACCGGGAGAAAGAGAAATAAATGCAGGTGTGATAATCGTTAACGGCTGGTATAATTCTCCTTTTACAGGGTCGGTATATTTATAACTTACGGGGCGTTGAACAAAAAAATCTTTACCGTGAATGTTTAAAATAAATGTAGCTGATAGAGCAGGATTATTTTGAGGGCGGCCTATCATCAATTGATCCTTCACATTAAAATGAGCTCCTTCAATTGGTTGCTGCAGCCAGTAAGGCTGAGACTCTGCAGCATCTTTTGTTACCACGAGATTCGCTTTCATATTAACGAGCTGGTTAAAAGGCAATGGATAATTGAGCGTGGTATCAAACGATGTTAGTCTTACTTCTTTTAATGCAACAGCAGTATCGCTTCGCCTGATAATATTGAAATTAATGGTTGATGACTGATCCTGCACCGCGTACCGGTTATCAGTCACAGCTTCAGCAAAGATGCCGTTAGCGGCCAGTATTATATCCTGCAGTTCTGATAATTTTTGTTGCTTCCAGCTCCCTTCTGTTTGTGTCTGGATAAACTGGTATAATGCTACTAATTTACCTGTCGAAGCTTCAGGATGAGGGTAATTATAGGTTTGAAGAATGTCATTGATACGTGATTGCACTTCTTCATTTTTTTTATCCAGGCTTTGCACTTCAGCTCTTGTCCAGCTGGTATTCACTCCATCCATCAGGTCTGTAACAGGAGTGCTGCCCGCAGTCGTTTGAAAATATTCAATCGCTCTTCCTCTTTGTCTTGCTACACCAAAGCCCTGGCTCTTATGCTGGCTACGGCTCTCGCTGGCAATTTCACCATAACCTTTTCCCATCATCGCATTATAATCTCCCACATCCATTTTAAACTGGTCTTCAGACGTAGTATTATTAGCGCTGTTAAAATTAAAAGTGTTCCATAATAATCTTTTAGCCTGCCAGGTAGTTATCCCATTCTTTAACTGCTCCGGAAATTTATTGGGATCGGCTGCTGCCGTAAAAGCTTCTTTAGCAATTAATGCAGAACTCCAGTGGTGACCATGACCGGCACGGCTATCACCGGGAAATCTCGTGATGATAACATCAGGTCTAAAATTCCTGATGATCCACACTGCATCAGCCAGTATTTCATCATGCCCCCAAAAACTTAAAGTTTCATCAGCGGTTTTAGAAAAACCAAAATCATATGCACGGGAGAAAAATTGTTCGGCGCCATCTATTCGTCTTGCAGCAAGCAGCTCCTGCGTTCTTATCAAACCCAGGTCAATTCCCTGCTCGTTCCCAATTAGGTTCTGTCCGCCGTCGCCACGGGTAAGACTTAAATAACCGGTGCGATATTGCTTTTCTTTAGAGAGATAAGCAAGTAATCTCGTATTCTCATCATCAGGATGAGCAGCGAAATATAAAACGGTTCCTAATACTTTCAGTTTTTGAATGGAGCGGTAAATGTCTGCGCTGTTATAAGTGGGGGATAACTGGGCTTGCAGAACGGAAATGGAAACTATCAGATAAAGAAATAAAAAAATCAGTCTTTTCATTGGAACAAAAGTTAACAAATAATATAAGTTTTTGAAACATCACGGGCGAAATCAATAGCAACTTTGAAACGAAGATAAAGGCTTGACTGCTAAGTAACAATTGACAAAGAAAAAGCGCTTCAATTGAAGCGCTTTTTCTTATTCGAAAACTGCATTAGCTTAAAAGATATAACGAACTCCTAGTTGCATACTCCATGTACTTGAAGTCGAATTATTATTTATATAAGTTCTGTCAAGTAATATCTGGGTGGTTGCACCCTGTGGAAGATAAGTTGCAAGCTGGAAGTTGGCCTGTCCTCCTGTTGCGTTTACATACTTTAAAGGATTTGACAAGATAGAGAAGCTTCTTATTCCCCAGTTGTGGTTGATCAGGTTCAAAGCATTTAAAACGTCAGCGGTAAACTGGATAGTATTTTTATGTTTACCAATGTTTATAAAAATGTCTTGTGCAACTTTCATATCAACCCGGTTATACCAGGGTTGGTAGGCAGCAAATCTTTCAGCTACTTCTCCCTTATGCTGAGATAAATATTTATCCTGGTCAACAAAAGCAAAGAAGGCATCAGATTGCTGCTTGGCAGTAAAGCCTGGAACTGTTCCTGAAGCAGGTATTGCAACGAAATTGATTTCTGATGCGTTTCTTGGGATATACATTAAATCCGTAGTACTGTTTCCGTCATTATTTACGTCTCCATTGTATACAAAAGAAAGTGGAGTGCCCTGATACGCACCTTCATAAAACAACGAAAAAGTAGTCGCCAAATGTTTAAGATATTCAAAACGATAAGAGAGGCTGCCTACAACACGGTGGGGAGTTCCAAAACTTGCATTATAAAGTTGTACATCATTTTGTGTACCTGATGTAGGATTAGCTGACCAAACAGAACCGGCCTGGCTTCCCGGGTTTGCTGTTACGTCAAACGCTTCTGTATAAGTATAAGCCAGGGATCCATATAATCCTTTAGTAAAGGATTTATTTATCTGAGCTGTGAAAGAAAATGCATGTCCAAGTTTTGTATTATCCAGCACTACTGCATTTCCGCTAGGAGCATTGAGTTTTCTTGCAGCAGCTGATGAAAAGCTTGGTCTTGTAACTCCGCCTCCTAAATTAACAGTAGCATCGGGCAATTTTTGATTTGCATTAAACATATATACAGCATTAATATCTTTGGTATATAATGCTTCCAGCGTTACACCCCATCCTTTACCAAATTGATGATCTATAGCTAAATCAGTACGCCATACCTGCGGGAATTTAAACTTTTTTGCAAGTAAGGCATACGCTCCTGTAGGCACTACCGTACCTCCTACTGTAGGAAACAGGGCAGGGCTAAGGGTGGTATTATAAAAAGGATTATAAGCATGCGGGTCGGGGTTAAAGAGGAAGTTATTCATATTAGAATTTGCGCTTGTTATAAGCGTACCAAACTGGTAAGGACCAACGCCTCCGGGAAGATTAGTAAGATATACGAAGGGTATACGACCTGTATATAATCCGGTTCCACCCCTGATAACTGATTTGGTTAAGATTTCATTCCACCTGAATCCCACACGAGGCGACCAGTATAATGTACTTTTTGGCCAGTGCCCGGTGGTGTAAGTTGTAAGATTTCCATTACGGTCATACAACTGCAGATTATCCACTGCTTTATTTGCTAGTGGTTGTTCGGGATAAACTGGCTTATCAATTCTGAGACCAGCCGTAATTTTAAAATTATCAGTCACGTTGATCTCATCCTGAACATAAGCGCCTAACTGACCAACTTTCGCATTGGCAGAAATAACCCCATCCTGTCCGGGAATTAAAGAATAGGTGATCGAAAATTGATTAGGTGCCCGGTTATTCAAAAAATCATCAAGAGATTTATAAGAATAATATCCTTGTGAACCGGCCATAAACCCGTTTCCAAGTTTTTGATATTCATAGGAAAGGCCTGCGGTGAGGGTATGTCTACCGGCATAATAACTAAAATTATCTGTAGCCGTGTATACGTCGTTTAATAATACATTGTAATTCGCGTTAAAAGGCTCATTACCAAAACTCAGGTAATTATTTTTACTGCCGGGTGTTAAACCGGTAATGTCTACAAAAGGAAACTGCCCACCCGGATGATTTTTAAGGGTGCTTATTTTAGTGACAGTTGCTAAGAACTGGTTAGAAAATTTTCCGTGGAAATTACTGGTAAGATCAAAACTGCCTGATGTGACTTTATCAACCGAACTATAAATAGTATTGCCGAAGGCCATTGCTGTACTTGAAAACTTAGGCCCATAGGTAACGAGACCAGAATTGCTGGCACCATTAATACCACCACTCTGGCTTGGGAGAGAATTTGATGTGTTCTGAAAATCGCTGTACTTAACCGTAAGTTTGGTAGACGCACTGATGTTCCAATCCACCCTCGCCAGGTATTTATGATTTTTTACAGGAACGCCTGACTCAAAATTATCATAGGCACCCGGATCATAATTATATTTGGATTTCAAATAATCAGAAAGTTTTTTCAATGAGTCGATTGGCACAGCAGAAACGTTTCCTTGCCCACTGCCACCTGCAGGAGAATAGTAGGAAAGAGTAGCTGATCTTTCTTCATACTCCGCATTAATAAAGAAGAATAATTTATTTTTTATGATTGGACCCCCTAAGCTTCCACCTAACACTTTATTGTAAGAGGGTTGAAGTGCAGGTAATTTATAACCTGCAACATTGGTCCCGTTATAGGAGTCGTTACGCCAGAACCCATATCCCGTACCATGAAAGGTATTGGTTCCACTTTTGGTAACAGCGCTGATGTTCGCCCCGGTAAAGCCCGCCTGGCGCACATCATAAGGTGCGATATTTACAGAAATTTCTTCAATTGCATCGAGTGAAATTGGATTAGCACCACCGCCGGGTAAAGAGCCTGAAGCAACACCAAAGTTGTTATTGAGATTGGCCCCGTCTATTGTTACATTATTAAAACGGTCATCTCTTCCTGCAAAACTGTTTCCATTTGCCTGAGGGGTTAATCTTGTAAAATCTGAAATGCTTCTAGAAATGGTGGGAAGGGTAGTCAGCATTCTTGAAGTAATATTCGTAACTGCTCCGGTTTTCACATTCCGGTTTCTGCTGCTGGTTGTAGACACAATTACTTCTTTCAAAGCATTGGCGCTACCAGAAAGCGTAACATTAGCTGAATAAGGTTCACCTAGTGCAAGATTGACATTATCAACAGTCTGGGTTGCATAGCCTACATAAGTTACAGTAATCGTGTAGGGCCCGCCAATTCTGGCGTTGGGCAAAGTAAAGCTTCCGTCTTTTTTAGAAAGCGTAACATACCGGGAGCCGGATGGACCGTGCACCGCTGTAACAGTGGCACCTTCAATTCCTTTACCGGCATTATCTTTCACAGTTCCTACGATCGAACTGTTCGTTACCTGCGCATGGAGGCCCGTTATGGCAACGCAAAGGACAAGCAATAATTGCAAAATTCTCTTACTAAGCATAGTTTTCAATTTTCAGGTGCAAAGAAAATGAATAATTGCTTCATCCTTTCAACATAATATTAACAAAACATCATGTTTGCTTAAGAAAAGATTAACAACCTGTACGCTAACCGCACACATATATTTCAAACATCTAATTAATGTTTACATTTTCCGTTTTACGACATCCTTTTGCCCCGGTTTTGCGTTTGTTACTTGTAATTTTGTATAAATACTATTAGAAATACTATTATGCTGGATGTTATTGAACTTGCGATAGAGGATATAAAAAACGGGAAACTCGTAATCGTTGTTGACGACGAGGACCGCGAAAATGAAGGTGATTTTATTATTGCGGCGAATGCCACTACCCCGGAGATCATCAACTTTATGAGTAAAGAGGGCCGCGGCCTTATTTGTATTCCCCTTACTGATCAGCGATGCAAAGAACTTGACCTGAACCCCATGGTTTCTTCCAATACTTCTTTACATGAAACAGCATTTACTGTGTCGGTAGACCTTCTAGGACATGGTACGACCACCGGGATCTCTGCGCTTGACA
>JAQBNK010000124.1 GCA_028288595.1 Chitinophagaceae bacterium | reverse complement strand
AAACAATAATCCTATGATGAATACCATTAACCAAAAACATTTTAGAGCATTTGTTATCATATTTCTGATCGCAGGTTTTGTATGCTGCACAAAAAAAGGAAATACAACTGGCCAGGGCAATCCTGCGCCGGTGCCCGTACCTGTACCTCCTGTGCCTGCCACATCCGATGTGGCATTCTGGTTAACAAAAGCAGATCAGTCTGCATTGCTCGCTAAGCAAACAGCGAGTTTAAATTTCGGAACGGTTTCAAATCAATATCCAACTATCATTGTCGATTCTTCCCAGCAGTTTCAAACAATAGATGGTTTTGGTTTTACATTAACCGGTGGAAGCGCACAGGTGATCAATGCACTGGCCTCAAGCCAGAAAGATGCATTATTACAAGAATTATTTACTGTAAATGATGAAGGCATCGGCATTAGTTATTTACGCATCAGCATCGGTGCTTCTGATCTTAATGCAAACGTGTTTACTTATGATGATGTAGCTGCGGGACAGGCAGATATCAGCCTGCAAAGTTTTAGTTTGAACCCTGATAAAACCGATCTTATTCCACTGTTGAAACAAATCCTTTCGATCAATCCCTCGATAAAAATACTGGCCACTCCATGGACGGCGCCTTTATGGATGAAGACCAATAATAATTCTGTTGGCGGAAAATTAAGACCGGAGTATTATGATGTATATGCAAACTATTTTGTGAAGTATATACAAGCCATGAAGGCAGAAGGGATTACTATCGATGCTATTACACCGCAGAATGAACCGCTTAATCCCAACAATAATCCGAGCATGCAGATGATCGCTTCGGAACAGGCAGATTTCATCAAAAATAATCTCGGGCCTGCTTTTAAAGCAGCCAATATCAATACTAAGATCATAATCTATGATCACAATGCGGATCGTCCTGATTATCCTTTAGCCGTCTTAAATGATGCAGTGGCAAAACAATATATCGATGGTTCTGCCTTTCATTTATACGGGGGTAATATAACTGCTTTAACCCAGGTTCATTCTGCTTTTCCTGACAGGAATATTTATTTTACGGAACAATACACTGCATCAACCGGCAGCTTTAGCGGAGATCTTGCATGGCACCTGCGTAATCTTATAATTGGTGCCACACGCAACTGGAGCCGTAATGTGCTGGAATGGAACCTTGCTAATGACGCTGGTTATGGGCCGCATACGAGCGGAGGTTGTACAACATGTAAAGGGGCACTTACCATTGGTTCATCCATTACACGCAATGTTGGCTATTATATTATTGCACATGCCTCCAGGTTCGTACCCACGGGCTCTTACCGGGTGCAAAGCAATATTACCGATAACCTTCAGAACGTAGCTTTCACAACGCCGTCAGGTAAAAAAGTACTCATCGTTTTAAATGATGCTAACAATTATCAAAATTTCAATATCATGTTCAAAAACAAAACGGTTGTAACAGGATTAGATGCGGGAGCTGTTGGAACATTCACCTGGTAAGGGTTAATAAACAAACTCATAATATAATTAATACAAAACGTATGAAAGATTTCAAACTGTCACAATACTTTTTCCTGTTATTATTTTGTTTGCCTGTAAAAGGATTCAGTAATACAGGTGGCATACATCTTACTACAGCCCCCGCAGTTGCAGTTGCTGATGTACAGCAACAGAGAACAGCAACAAACAGCACAGTTCATTTTTCTGTTGTCCTGCAACAGGCAGGGAATAAGGATGCAACAATAAAATATAACACTGCAGACGGATCTGCAAAAGCAGGGAAAGATTATATAGCTGCAAAAGGCAAGGTTACTATTCCTGCGGGTAGCCTGCAGGGAACAATCGATGTAATAGTTACAGGAGATAGTTTAAGACAGGACGATTTATTTTTCACGATTGAATTAAGTGCACCACACAATTGCAGTTTAACTAATTCATCTGCTAGGGCAACTATCATTAATAAAAACAATACCTATTTGCCAATAGACAACGCAGGTTATACCACGCCGTTAAGTTATCCTGGCAAAACATTAGTATGGAACGATGAGTTTAATGGAAGAACAATTGATGTTAGGAACTGGAACTTTGAAAGTGGTGGTCATGGCTGGGGTAACCAGGAACTGGAAAATTATACAGCAAGACCCGAGAATGCATTTGTTTCAAATGGTAATTTAATTATAGAAGCAAGAAAAGAAAATTACGGAACCAATGGTTATACATCTGCCCGCATGACCACTAAAGGAAAAAAAGAATTTCAATATGGCCGTGTAGACATCAGGGCAAAACTTCCTGTGGGTGGTGGTATCTGGCCTGCCTTATGGATGCTTGGAGCAAATATTTCTTCTGTCCGCTGGCCCTTATGCGGCGAGATAGATATTATGGAACTGATCGGTAAATATCCATCCCGTGTTTATGCCACTTTACATTTTGCTGATTCGTTAGGTAAACATGACCAGGCCGGCACTGTGTATAATTTAGCAGGTGCAGATTTTTCTGAAAAATTTCATGTCTATAGTATGATCTGGCAGCAGGACTCCATACAAATGCTGATGGATGATCAGCCTTTTTTTAGTTACAGTAAAAGGAAAGGAAGTTATCCGTTTAATGCTCCTTTCTTTTTCATTTTCAATGTGGCGGTGGGAGGGCAGTTTCCCGGCAATCCCACTGCCGTTTCGCCCTTCCCCGAAAGGATGTTTGTAGATTATATCAGGGTATTTAGGTAAGGCATAGAAGGAAATAAACTATTAACTCATTATTTCTGCTCAATTGTATCAATCTTTTCTACTGTGAACAATTCGCATGGTATGTTAATTGCGCCTGTTACACAAAATGTTGAAGTATGGGAAAAGATAGAAATGGAACGTATCATCCGGGTAAAGGCAAACCTTCCGGGGTGAACAAAGAAGAAGGACTGGGATTACATCCAACCGATCCGGACAAACTGGAACGGTATGAAGAAATTACTGAACGGTATACAGCAGGTGAAGATGAACTGGCGGCTGATGTGCATATGCGGCATCCAAACAGGAACACTTCAAAAGGACAAGGAAGAAATGAGACCAACGGAAATAATTCTGATGCTCAAAATAATAAAACAAGGAACCAGGCTTTTACAGAAGACCGTGCACCTGTGCAGGCAGAGGAATTGCCTGGGGTAATGAACAAACAATTGTTTGCAGAACTCGCCAACCATTCAGCAGAAACCTGTATTTCTATTTTTATACCAACACACAGCGGTGGTGTGGAAGTAAATGAGAACCAGGATTTCATTCGCTTTAAAACGGCACTGCAAAAAGTAACCCTTGATCTAAGCAGAAAAGGAGTTCCGCAGGATAAAATTGAAAGATGGCTGGAGCCCGGGTATGAACTGGTACGTACCGATGAATTCTGGAAAGGAATGTCAGGCGGACTTGCAGTTTTTATAGCTGATGGTTTCTTTAAGTATATCAAAATGCGCAGTGAACCAGCAGAAGAGGTTTATGTAAACTCATCTTTCTACGTAACACCGTTATTACCGCTGATGATGTGTAAAGACTATTTTTATTTACTTGTCATCAGTAAAAAACAATCTAAACTTTATAAGGTCGATTCTTTCGGCATTGAATATATAGACATACCCGAAATTCCAAACGGAGTAGAAGACTGGGTTCGTCTTGAAGAAAAAGAAAGTGATGCACTTTTCAGGCAGGGTGGTAAAGGCGGTACCGGAAGCGCTAGTTTCCACGGGCATAACAGCCGCCTCGATCAAAAACAATCAATAGCGCTTTACCTTGAAGAAGTAGACGATACAATCTGGAAAGAACGTTTACATACAGAGACTGTTCCTTTGGTTCTAGCCGGCGTTGATTACCTGGTTCCAATTTATAAATCTGTAACAGATTATAAACAGGTGTGGGAAGAAGCATTAACCGGCAGCTATGAGCATAGACAATTGGGCGAACTCTTTGCGGCGTCCAGGCAATTAATGCAGCCTTATTTTGAACGGGAAAAGAAAGATGCACTAGAACGTTACGGAAATAAATCGGCCGGTGCATTAACCAGCTCTATTATCGATGATGTTATTCCCGGTACTTATTATGGCCAGGTAGGAACCTTGTTCGTAGCGAAAAATGAAAAGCTCTGGGGAACATTTGATGAAGTTAAAAATGAATTGATCATTCACGAATCAAGAAATGACAATAGTGAGGACCTGCTCGATAAAGCCATTATAAAAACATTGCTCAACGGCGGTGAAGTTTATATGCTTGAAAAAGAGCAAATGCCCGCTGAAAGTCCGGTGGCCGCTTTATTGCGTTATCCATAACAAGCCTGGTATGCCTATGAAATTATAATACTGATAAAAAACGCCTCCTTCTAAGGGGGCGTTTTTTTTATCACCAGAAGAACCAGGCTGAGCAATGATTACATGCTTTTCTTATCATCAGTTAACAGTAAAACCATTAAACTTCAATGAAAGACCGGTTAAGATAAACAGGGAATTATGTAAGGCAATTGTTTAAGCGTAATTTTGTGGAAACCCCTCCCGTTATGGATCCTTTCAATAATATTTCTTCCACGCATATCATTCGGCAGCACTTCGAAACGGGAGAGTATTATGCTATCAGCAATGAAGAATTTGCAAAATTCAACAGCAAAATATTAGATGGAAGTGAACTGGAACAATTGCCACCAATTACTGTAGTAAAGCTGGTGAAAAACCCTACTGATATTTTTGAATTGTCAGATGATTGCCAGTCGTTCAATGTATATGATCTGAATCCCGTAAGAACTAAATAAAACTACGGTTTACTTAATGCTGCCAGTATTCTTTATAAGCATCACCTGCTTCCAGCATTCCCTTTAAAGTTATCCGGTATATCTGCATTGAGCTGTATTTCTTCTCAATAATATCTTCTTCTAAAAAAGAATCGAAAAGTTTGAATACCTGGTCTGCATCACAACCTGTTGCACTGGAAATATTCTTCGCATGCAACGGAGCATTCGGGTTCTCCTTCACTATTGCATATATAGCTGCCAAAACTTGTGTTCTCATCTTCGTGTCTTTCTGTCTTTGGTCTGCAGCAGTACGAAAATAGAAAAATCCTTAATGTGGCCTCAACAATGAATCCACATACTGTTAATATTTCTCTAAGATGAAAACGGTTGTGTGCCTGGTGGTTTTATATTAATTTATCGAGCGTTACAGGAAGAGACCTGATGCGTTTTCCTGTTGCATGGTATACGGCATTTGTAACAGCCGCTGCAAATCCTATCAATGCGATTTCACCCATACCTTTTGCACCCATGGGATTGATGATCGGGTCTGGTTTATTTACAAACAAGGAATCGATGTCTGGCACATCGGCGCTAACAGGCACATGATAATCAGCAAAATTATTATTGATCCACCGGCCGTAGCGGTTATCAAGAATTCCTTCTTCCATCAGCGCCATACCGATTCCGCCGGTAACACCGCCAATGATCTGGCTCGCCGCTGTTTTTTCATTCACGATCCGTCCTGCATCAGCAACCGAAACAGCACGGTTTACTTTAACCACACCGGTTAGCGGATTCACCAGCACTTTTACAAAATGCACAGAGAAAGAGTACATCGAATATTTCTGATCGTTTAAACTTTTAGAATCTGATGTTACTTCAACCTGGTTTAAACTATTATGTTTTAGAATATCAGTAAAAGAAACTGTGGTCGTTTTATTTGTTGATAAGATCACTTTGCCATTGTCGAAAACAAGGTCTTCTGTTTTTGCATTACTAAAACCGGGTGATGCTTTTATAGCCAGCTCACCTAATTTTTTTTGTAATGCTACGGATACGGCATGCACCGCCGATCCTTCTGTTGAAGTAGTGGTAGAACCTCCCTGTGTTGGCCCCGGAGGTAAAGAAGAATCACCCAGTTCAAAAGTTATTTTATTGGCTGGCCAACCTACGGTTTCAGAAGCAATTTGAGTCATTACTGTTGCAGTGCCCGGGCCACTATCGGCCACTGCGCTTTGTATTACCAGCTTTCCATCGGCACTTAATCTTGCGCTTGCAGATGCATTACCTCTTGATGCACTAAAGGTACCTGTGCTCATGCCGTATCCTGCGAGCCATCCATTTTCCTGCATGGATCGGGGCTGCCGGTTTCGTTTGTACCAGCCGATTTTATCTGCACCTAACTGGTAAGCATCTTTCAGAAATTTACTGGAGAATGGCCGGTTTTTTTCAGGGTCCGTTTCTGCATAATTTTTTAATCTTAGTTCCAGCGGATCCATATTTAATGCATACGCCAATTCATCGATTGCGGATTCTAAAGCGAATGAACCCGTTGCTTCGCCGGGCCCACGCATCCATGTCGGTGTGCTAACATCCAGCGGAATAATTTTATAGCGGGTAAAAACATTGGGGACATCATACAAAAATCTTGTCATGTTCACAGTGCCTTCTGTAAATTCTTCGTAAGTGGATGTTTGTGAAATAGCTTCGTGACTCATCCCGATAATTTTTCCGTCGGCTGTCGCACCGATACCAAATTTCTGAATGGTGTAGGGGCGATATCCAACCATCGTAAACATCTGGTCACGACCTAAAACTAATTTAACGGGCTTGCCGGTTTTCTTAGCACCAAGTAACGCGGCAATTTCATGCGGCCATGTACGCAGTGCACTTCCGAAGCCACCACCAACAAAAGGCGCATACACCTGTACATTCTGTTCCGGTAATTTAAAAGCCTGCATAATACTCCGTTGCGTGCTTTTTACACCCTGTGTTTTATCATACACAGTTACCTTATCTTCTGCATCCCATTTTGCAATGATGGAGTGCAGTTCCATAGGCAGATGAACTTCAACCGGCACAATATATTCTGCTTCTATTTTTACCGGCGCTGTTTTATACGCATCTGCATTTCCTCTTGTATAATCATTGGAGCGGCCACGGGGATAAACTGCTTTATCAAGATTCGCATTAATATCTGTCGAATGTTTCTCTGCATCATACTGTGTTCTTACCAGCGAAGCTGCATGCACTGCTCTTTCAAATGTATCGGCAACAACTAACGCGATGGGCTGACCATTAAAATAAATTACTTCATCATAAAAAACCCTTAACGGTTGTCCCGTGGTACGGCCCTTAACAGGGTTACCGCCTGCATCATACCCCGGAACTTTCGGTGAGTTTAAATAAGTGAGCACACCAATAACACCAGGCGCTCTTTCAGCGGCTTTGGTATCGATGTTTTTTATCACACCCCTTGCAATCGTACTTCCTACGAGTACGCCATAATGCACATCTTCAACAGGATGCTCAGACGCATATTTCGCGGCGCCGGTTACTTTCATTTTTCCGTCTACACGATCCATTGGATCGGGCATCGTATCATAATTAAAAAAGAATTCGTTTTCCATAATTAAGCTTTGGATGCTAGTGTTAAAGCCTCAATAATTGAGTTAGGCGCCAGTTTTAATTTGAAAGCATTGTATTCAAATGCTTTCGCTCCCTGCATGGCCATTTGCGCTGCCAGCCGGAAACTCGCTTCTGTAGCAGGCTTTCCTTTCAGTATATTTTCCGCTGCTTTTAATCTCCAGGGTTTATGTGCCACACCGCCCATGGCTAGTCTTGCATCGTGAATTATATTGTTCTGGATATCCAAAGCGGCTGCTACCGATACCAGTGCAAAAGCATAAGATGCACGGTCACGCACTTTTAAATAATAAGCATGTTTGCTGAAATTATTTTCTTTGATCTCAACCGATGTGATGAGTTCACCTTTTTCCAGTGTATTATCTTTTTCGGGATGATCGCCGGGTAAACGATGAAAAGAAGCGAATGGAATTTTTCTTTCTCCTTTTGGTCCGCTTACTGTTACAACTGCATCGAGTGCAACAAGCGCAACACACATATCACTCGGGTGAACCGCGATGCATTGTTCACTCATTCCAAAGATCGCATGCATACGGTTGTATCCATGTAATGCACCGCAACCCGTGCCCGGTGCTCTTTTATTGCAGGGCATGGATGTATCATAAAAATAAGGGCAACGGGTTCGCTGCATCATGTTACCACCTACCGTGGCCATGTTGCGGATCTGTGGTGAAGCGCCTGCCTTCAATGCCATTGATAATAATGGAAATTGTTTCACTACTGTTTCATGCTCCGCTACTTCACTATTAAGTGTAAGTGCGCCGATGCTTAATATATTGTTGGACTTATTTACTCCTTTCAGCGGAAGATTATTTATGTCAACCAGTTTTTCCGGCGTGGTGATGCCGCGTTTCATGAGGTCAACTAAATTGGTGCCGCCTGCAATGAACATGGCGTTTTGATTTTTCATGATGGCATCGATCGCGGCTTTGTTAGCAGAGGGTTTTATGTAATCGAATGTGATCATATATTCTGTCCTCCTTTATTTACTTCTGATATCGCGTCAACAATATTGCGGTAAGCACCGCAGCGGCAAATGTTCCCGCTCATGTATTCACGTATCTGGTCCTCCGAGTGCGCATGACCTTCGCGTACACAGGCAACGGCAGACATGATCTGACCGGGCGTACAATAACCGCACTGGAAACCATCGTATTTAATGAATGCTTCCTGCATGGGGTGTAACTGTTCGCCGCTGGCGAGGCCTTCTATAGTGGTTATTTTTTTGCCATCCTGCATTACTGCCAGGCTTAAACAGGAGAGTACTCTTTTACCATTCACATGAACAGTGCAGGCGCCGCACTGTCCCCAGTCGCATCCTTTTTTTGTACCGGTAAGATCCAATTGTTCTCTTAAGAGATCCAGCAGTGTTGTACGCGGCTCCACTTTTAAACTATGCTGTTTTCCATTGATCTCCAGGTTAACAGGAACCGTTTCAAAATAAGCGGCGATCTTTTCATCGGCTTTCTTTTCAGCGGCTTTAATTAATGGAGCAGGGGTTAAAGCAACGGCGGCAAGAAAAGAAGATTTTTTGAGGAATGTTCTGCGGTCATCATGCTTATGGTCACAGGCATTTTCCTCATGCGGACAGGGAGGTTGCTGATCTGGCTGCATAGTAAAAATTTAGAGAAGATAAAAGTAGGGATTTTATCTGTTGCTAAGATTGCGAGGATAATAATGAGGAATGACTAATGACTGATAAGGCTGCTGATCTTCAGGTGTATTTTACTTATGGATTAAATGTTGCGTAAAGCACGTTATCCTTAACTCTATTAACCCGATAAATTATGGTGAAGGGATTATGCCTGAATGTTGAGGTTTAGACTTTTCTTGCCATTTTTTTACGTTTAAACCTACAATCAGCAGCCACAGGCAAAAACAAAGTTCCGCCAGGCCGGATGGAAGCTGGATATAAGGAAACAAATTTGCGGCAAAAGCAGGTGCGAGGAAATTCGCAAAACTATTTACTGCATAACATACACCGCCAATAGCCATCATAACACCTATAGTGCGTGGAAAGAAACCTGATCTGAAAATGAGGTAGCCCATTGAAATACCATAACAGCCAAAAAATAAAAAAGCAAGGTTAACACCGGTTGTTTGCAACTGGTGAAGCATGTAGGAAAGCCCCTGTAATTGTTCTGCTGTAAATGCCGTGTTGGTGCTGCTCTTTAAAAGGACCAGGGGTGCAAACTGGTTCAGTAAATTAACGGTTTCGATCGTGGTGCCCGTAAGCGTAAAAAATACTACAAGCAAAGAGACCCGCCAGCTTACTACTTTAAAAACCTGGTAGAAAATAACCGCCAGCGGAATATTGGTTAACAGTATGATGATGTGTGCCACAAGGCCCATCCTGTAGAGTTGCTCATGGGCCAGCATATTGTGCGCCGTAGCTGCAGCATCTCCGCTTACTATAATTACACCCGGAACATAACCTATCGCAAAGAAGCCAAAGACAATATTAACGAGATATAACAGGCCGGCTGTTCTTGCAGCGCCCTTAATTGAATTTTTCATTGATGACAATTAGAATGTTGTGCAAGAATACTCTATAAACACAATGATGCAGGCTTCCGTCAATAAACAGGAGTTTCTGGTAAACAGACGCCTCATTAGAGGAGCTTACGCCGCGAAAATGCATCAGCAGAGTTGCATCTCTGATTTCTTTTTGTACGCTTGGAATACAATTTGTTACCCTCTATTAAATATAACAGTGAAAAAGGTTTTTGTTTTGATCGGTATGATAAGCGCAGCGCTTATTGCCTGTAAAATCAGCAGTGAAAAAAAGCCGCCGGTTGTTGTACATAAAGACACGGAGCTGGTATCAAAGAATATTCCTGAAATTACTCCCACGATGAGTCATTTATCTGCCCCAACTAGAACTGCATTCAACGCTGTTTTCTCCAGTTACCTGGCATTAAAAGACGCATTGGCAAATGGTGACGAAAGCGAAGCAAGGTCAAAAGGCCGTGACCTGGAGAAAGCATTGCACAATGTTGAATCTGCAGGCTTAAATACTGAGGAGAAAAAAGTGTTTCAGCAGGAAGCACCGGATGCAATAGAAAACGCTGAACACATTGGCAGGAGCGAACTCGATCACCAGCGTATGCACTTTGCCAGTTTAAGCGAAAGCATTTATAATCTTGCTCGAACCTATGGGGCAGCAAATACGCTTTACCGTATCGATTGCGCAAAAGCACAGGGAGGTAACGGCGCTGGCTGGTTAACGCAGGCCATCGATCATAAAAACCCTTACTTAAAAAATGAAAATGATAGTTGTTATGATATATCGGAAAAGATAAACTCAACCCATTAAAAGAGGAGCTATGAAAAAACATTTGTTGCTGACTGTTCTCGTATTATCCGGACTGACTATCACCGTCACTGCACAGCAAAAGGACCCGATGAAAGGGATGGATATGAGTCACATGAACCATACAGCGCCTCCAAAAAAAACCGCTGCGGCAAAAAAGAAAATAACTGCTAAAAAAAGGGTTGCAAAAAAAACTGTTGAGAAAAAAACTAAGGCAAAGAAAACAATTGCAAAGAAAAAACCTCCGGTAAAAACAACTGCAAAAAGCAAAACAAAAACGCTCATCGCCCCTAAAAAATCTCCTGCAGGAATGGATCATTCTATGCATGATATGGATATGAAAGGAAATAAGACAAAGCCAGCTACCACGCCGATGCATGACAGGGGAAATATGGGTCAGATGGATATGACGAAACAAAAAACAAATTCAGACACGATGCCTATGCATAATATGCAGCACTCGGGCAATGCGCCGGCTAATCATGATACCATGCATATGGATGGCGGGGCTATGGATCATATGAACATGAATAATAAGGGTGGGCACGATAGCATGAATATGCAGGGCGGTCATGATATGAAGATGACCGGAATGGATATGAATGATATGGGAAGTATGAGCCATGCATATTCATTAAACCTGCCAATGAACAGGAATGGTTCAGGTACGGGATGGCTGCCCGACGAATCTCCGATGTACGGGCATATGATCCACTCAAAAAAATGGATGTATATGCTGCATGGCAGTGTATGGCTCCGTTATAATGATCAGGACTATAACCATAAAGGCGCAAGAGGCGATTCAAGATTTGATGCGCCCAGCTGGTTCATGTTTATGGCACAAAGAAAATTGGGTCAGCACGGGTTATTTCATTTCAGTTCTATGTTCTCACTCGATCCCGTGATCGAAGGCGGTAAAGGTTATCCTTTACTTTTTCAAACAGGAGAAAGTTACCAGGGAAAATCATTGGTTGATCGTCAGCATCCGCATGATCTTTTTTCTGAATTGGCGGTCGGATATTCTTATGCTTTTTCGAAAAATACAGATGCATTTATTTATATCGGTTATCCCGGTGAGCCTGCGCTGGGGCCGGTTACTTTTATGCATCGTCCTTCTTCGCTGGATAATCCCAACTCACCCATATCTCACCATTGGGTTGATGCAACGCATATCACTTTTGGCGTAGCGACCATTGGCGTGCGACTAGGTAAGTTTAAAGCAGAGGGATCTGCATTCACCGGCAGGGAACCGGATGAGAACCGGTATAATTTTGATAAGCCCCGGTTCGATTCATGGAGCGGAAGGTTATCCTTCAACCCAAATAAAAATTGGACATTGCAGGTATCACATGGTTATGTAAAAAGCCCGGAAGAATTACATCACGCTGAAAATATTTACAAGACCACCGCTTCAGTGATCTATAGTATTGATCTGGGTAACGAACACGGGATCGATGCAACCGCATTATGGGGTATGAACAAACAGGAGGGTGATGAAGGAGAAAATGCATTATTATTTGAAGCAGCACTACGCCAGCGCCGGAATGCGCTTTATACACGTTATGAATGGACACAAAAATCTGCTGAAGAATTGGTGCTTGAACCATTGTTTAACAGCCATACTGTTTTTCCCGTTCATGCATTTACTATAGGTGATAACTATGACTTGTTTAGTTTGGGAAAAATACGTGTTGCCGGCGGCGGGCAGTGGAGTATTTATAATGCGCCATCATCACTTAATGCTATCTATGGGAAAAATCCGATGGCCTTCCAGGTGTATATCCGTTTGTATCCATCGTTAATGAAGATGTAAATGATCCTAAGTGGAGCTTCCTGGTGTTTGGTTTTAGGGATAATTATCTTCAATAAATCCTAACAAAAATCAGCGACAGGCCAGCGGCTATATGAATTGGAGCCCTATATATATTTGCTCCTTACTTTCGAACCCATTTAAAATGGAGAAAAAAACTAAGCTTGAAGAATTACATAGGCGAATGGTTGAAGAGATCCAGGATTATGCGATTGTTCTTCTTGATCTTGACGGAACGATTTTATCGTGGAACAAAGGTGTTGAAAAGATAAAAGGTTATAAAGCAAATGAAATAATTGGCCAGAACTTTCGCATATTTTATATGCCAAGAGACAGGCAGGAAGGTTTGCCCGAAAAGTTGATCGAACTGGCAAAGAAAGAGGGGAGGGCAAGGCACATAGGCAGAAGGGTAAGAAAAGACGGAACTATATTTTGGGGAAGTGTTCTCATCACGGCGTTGCATGATGATGATGATAACGTAGTAGGTTTTACAAAGTTAACAAGAGAATTAAGGGAAGGTGAGATGGATTAACAGTGGGGATATTCCCTCCTTTACACTTCTACAAAATTCATCTCCTTTCCAAAAGTTTCTTTGGTATACAACACCGATACAAAGCCAACGATCATCACAATGATCCCGGTGATCCATGCCGCGGTGATATAGTCCGCGAACATTTTTTCGCTTCGTAAAAATTGAAACAGGAAAAGTATCAACGGCAAAAAACCTCTTACCAGATTAGGAATAGAAATAGCTGCGGTGGCCCTTAGATTGGTACCGAATTGTTCTGCACTCATGGTGATGTATAAAACTGAAATACCGGATCCGAATCCAAGTCCCATACAAAGCAGGTACATGTTGAATGCGCTTCCACCGCCTTTCAATGCAAAAAATAAAAAGATAAAAACAACAGTGATCCCATAAAAAATGAGCAGGGTTTTTTTCCTGCTTTTAATACAGTTACTAAAAAATCCTGCACTCATATCTCCCGCGGCAAGCGCCGCATATTGAAGCATCAATGCAGTAGGTTGATCAAAACCGGTAATGTGAAACTGTTTTGCAAACTCATCCGAAAATGTGATGATCACCCCGATGATATACCATACCGGCAAACCAATAAAAATACTGCGCAGGTAACGGAAGAGACGGTCACGGTTATTCAGCAGCATCAAAAAATTTCCCATCTTCACTGTTGAATCTTTCACTGAATCGTACATACGGCTCTCTAAAACATTTACCCGTAAAAATAGTAAAGCGAGTCCCATTCCACCGCCGATATAATAACACAGCCTCCAGTTTCCGCCACTTAATTTATAAACAAAGTAAGCAGTGATGGTTCCCATTACACCACTGGTGGCAATGAGCGCCGCAGCAATTCCACGTTTTTCTTTTGGTAATAATTCGCCGGTAAGTGTAATGCTTGCACCCAGTTCACCGGCAAGACCCAGCCCGGCGATAAAACGCAGCCAGGCATATTGATCAACAGAGGTTACGAAGCCATTAGCAATAGTGGCTAAAGAATAAAGAAGGATAGAACCGAAGAGCACACTCTTTCTTCCTTTTTTATCGCCCAGTATTCCCCACGCAATACCCCCGATCACCAGGCCAAACATCTGCCAGCTGATGATACGCTCACCAAAATCTTTCATTGCATCTTCCTTCACACCGAGATCATGAAAGCTTGCTCTTCTTACGATATTAAAAAGTAACAGGTCGTAGATGTCTACAAAGAATCCCAGCGCACCTACAATTACAGGAAGTGAAAAAATTCCATACTGTTTTTGTTGCATCGGGATCGGGTTGATTTATGTATGGAAGATAAAAGAATTAGTTGAACCGTTATACGCAATGCAGGTGATATTTCTTTCAGGAAGGAATGGCTGATGATAAATTAAGTGTGGTAGCCAACCTTGATTTACATTTACCGATTACCTGCATATTGCACACAAAAAAACCATCAGCAATGATGGCTTTCTTTTTTTTGTTATATAGTAACGGAAAGATTTTAAAAAAGTATTTGTGAAAGTGATATGTAATCACTTTACTGGCGGTGATTGCCATAATATATGCGTGATCATCCATTTGCCTTCGAGCTTTGCCAGTAATAAATAATCTGTTCCCCACCATGCAGTGCATTTAGCCGCGGCAGTCTTATCCTGGTAATCGAGCACCTCTACATTTTTGTACAGCGCGGATGAATTGGGGTTATTACGTTGTTTTACACGTAAAACATAATCGGTCATTTCCTGGTGAGACATAGGTTCGCCGGCATAAGTAGTTTCATCTTTCTTGTGGTAGTATCCATATTTTATAACCGCAGGGCTAACGCTCCTGTTCAGTTTCATCGTATCGCCAAAATAAAATGCCTCCACATAATCCATGGCTGCATCCGCCACTAATTGTTTTTCATTTATGCCTGACTGTGTGGTGCCGGATAAAATGGGAGATGTTTTTAATGAATCTTCAATTCGTTTCATCAACACATCTTTCTGTTGCTGATTCATTGCTCTCACATCAAATTCCTGGTGATAATTAACAGACCGTCCTTGGTTTTCAACCGTGATAGCCAGCTTCAATAATTTCCCGTCGTCATTAACGCTCCGCGTAACACTCATTTTTTGGCATTGCCCGGTAATAGAAGCAGCAAGTAAGAAGAGAAAAACAGTTAGCGCAGGTATGGGTCTCATAAAAAGTTGATTAATACTACTACAACAGGAAAGAATGTGCCATTATGTTTAAGCGCTGTTAGTCAGTAATTTACTTTTTGGCAATAGGTTACAGATGTATCATAACCGAACAGGTTGGTGTACGTCTGCAGACAGATGGGAACCAGCGCAAACCCGCAGGCTCATTTGTTATAGTATGCTAAGATTGCCTGGCGGGAAGGCAGATTGCGAATGCCGAAAATAGTTTTGTACTTTTCTTTTATCCCGTATGACCCCCAATGATGAAATATTATTAAGTGAGTTTAGAAAAGCCTTGCGAATTAGCAGCAAAGAAAAAGTAGTTGACCTTGATAACAGTTTAAAAAAAAATTCGATTTCCAGGCACACCGGTTTGAGGACGTACTTAGAAACACTAACCGCAATATCCCGCCCAACCGGTGGTCCTATACACGAATAGCATTAATTAAAAAAGGAGCCGGGGAATTTATAAGTGGCTTGTACAAGTTTACAGCAAGTAAAAATACACTCGTAGTAATTCCGCAGCGGGTTGTTACTTCAAGTAAGAACTGGACACTGGATATGGAGGGGTACGTGCTTTTGTTCAATTCAGAATTCTTTTTACAAAATAATTTTCCACGGCAGCTTATTGATAATAAAAAGATATTAGTATTGTCTATACAGCCTTTTGTCCAGCTTAGCGACGAAGATGCTGCAAACATTGCCGTTATCTTTGAAACTATTCTTGAATTAAACAAAGACAAAACTCCCGGCAATACCGAACTGGTTACTTTAAAAACACTCGAGCTGGTGATTAATTGTGAACGCCTTTTTGATGAGCAATTACATTTTGACGAAGATATTCCCCGGTTGGATATCATTCAGAAGTACAGCAACCTGGTAGAGGAACATTTTATACACGAACGCGGAATAAGTTTTTATGCCACGCAATTAAATGTGCATCCCAATTACCTGAATTCACTTATTAAAAGCCATACCGGCAAAACTGCAAAAGAATTATTACAGAACAGGCTCTTGCTCGAAATAAAATATTTACTCCACTCAACCGATTCGTCTGTTAAAGAAATAGCAACTCAGTTGGGCTTTAACGACGCAAATTATTTTACTTCTTTTTTTTCCCGTTCAGAAAAGTTGTCTCCAACAAAGTACCGGTCCTCCTTTCTTTGAAAATCTAAGAAGTTCATTTGTTCCGTCCAGATTTTCTATTTGCTTTAGAAAGACTTTTGCACCCGCATTAAAAGCATTCAGAGCAATGAAACGTATCCATACTTATACAAGATGCCAGTGTCTTGGGCAGTACTTTGATTTCGATGTATCACTTCTTGTAGATACACATTCCGGCTACTTTAGATTTCGTTTTATGAGCCGGGATGAACAGCTTAGCAAGCTGCCTTTTGCCGCCACCCATTTTCATATTGTCACCACCTTTCATAAACGGGTAGTTTTTAACAGCCTCGCTTTTTCTCAAAATGCAATTGAACAATCCTTAAAACAATGCGTGGACCATTACATAAAACATTTCACTCATCCTGATCTGGCAGATTTGGATGGCAACCAGGGTTAACGATGAATGGTGTGGGAAGCAAAAACAGCCTGAAGAGATCGTTAGGAAGCGCCATAAACTTATTTGTGAATTGTATACGTAATCTCAGGAATTGTACCTTTATCTGCGGGTGTTTTGATAAACTTCTTATTATTTTCTGAGCTCCACAAGCTGGCGGGAAACTTCTTTTACCTGGTTCAGCAAAGTAATTTGGCTTGTAGTTGAAACCGATGTTAAGATCAGTTCTGAGTAGATCCTGTTAAGTGTAATAAATTTTTGTTCTAAGATTTTAATCTCTTGCAGGGTAGTTGGTGACATCACTAAAACTACACTATTGAAGAAGTATCCCGGAATATCTCACGTTAAACTCTGTTGTGATCAGGCCGGTAAAGCAACAGTTTAACTTATTCAAAAAAGACCACTTAGATTTTTAAGCGTGATTATACAGTTAATAGTGTGAGTTATGTAGATTTTGAGCACGGTTTACCCGCGTTTAGTCATTATCCGCAATGCAACACTTGTGGCCACTCATTTTCCCTTACCTTACGCCGCTGGGCTGGTTACGAATAATTTTTTAGCCCCACATTTTGTTTCTTCTTAGCACCGCATTCACCAGTTATAAAACAGGAAAAATGAATCTAAAGCACGACGACACGGAGCTAAAAAAATCCGCGCTTCACCTTATCATACAAATTGTTGACTACGTTCCGAATGCCATATTAACTAAAACCATTCTGAAAAAAATAACCGGCAACATTACCGCCCTCGCTTTTTCTGCAGGCGAAGAAATCGATGATAAAATATCACCCTTCGACATTTATGTACAGGTGATAGACGGGGTTTGTCAACTCTGTATCGCAGGAGCCGAGTACCGGTTAAAATTGGGAGAGGGGATAATCATCCCGGCCCACGCTACGCACAATTTTGCTGCACGGGAACAGTTTAAGATGCTCAACACTGTTATTAAAAGTGGCTACGAAAATTTTTAATTATTCATCCTGCCTGCATCCCGGTGAGAAATTGACAGCACTAATTTTTTGTAAGTATGAATAATATGAAAATTTTCCTGGCAGTACTTGGATTATTTGTTTACCAGTGCCAAACTTTTTCTCAGGCGTCTAACTATACCGGGACGTGGGTATTAAACTTAGAGAAAAGTAAATTAGAATTCCCACCAAAGGGATTAACAACCAGCATATTTATTATAAAGCAGGAGGGTGACAAATTTGCCTTAACCAGGTATCACATATTTGGCGATAAGAAGAACAAAATAAGTTTCAAGATGATGGCAGACGGGAAAACAAGGCGGGTGAAAATATTATTTAAAGGAAAACTAGAGCGGAAAGGAAATAATTTACAGGCAACACTATGGAGAAAGAATTTCTTAAATATTGTTACCTACAAATTTGGACATAACCACAATGAATTTATTGCTGATGAAGTATTTACCGGCAGACCAAATAATCATCATAGTATTTGGGTTTTTGACAGGGAAGTTCCCGGCACTCAAAATAGTTTGATAAAGAAGTAGGGTAATCGCACCAGCACAGATGGCACCTGCGCCGGAAATAAACCAGGGAAAGTGGCTCCTTATTTTTTTGCCAGAAGTCATTTCCGGGTGTTAACTAAAACTAAAAACACAATTCTCATCTTCCTTTAGGTTTTTCTTTTCTCGCCGTGAGGCTTTATGCGGGCCTGCGTTTCAATTTGTTGCTTCTTAATTTTTGATGCATTGTCCTTTAATAGTGCATATTAACAGTCTTCAACACCCCATTACCTGCCGCTCTGGGTTAATTTGCCTACCTTACCAGCTTCACCCCTTTTCCAATTTAAAAATCTAATCACATTTTTTATCAGCTTAAAAACAAACTATGTCCATAGACAGCGCCAGACTATTACAAAAAAAGAAAAAACAGATACTCGAAAGCTGGATCAATAGCCAGCTTGCTGAAGACGCACTGCGTGAAGACATGATTTCTAACGATGAGTTGCGGGCCAATTCTGAAGAACTCCTGGATACTTTGCTTCCACTGCTGACTCCTAAAAATGTTGCAGAAGGTGATGTTTCCGTTTTTGACCCTGTTACCGAGCTGCTTTCAGGCATCGCAATTACCAGGGCCAAGCAGGGATTCACGCCGAGAGAAACCGCTTTTTATGTTTTCAGCCTGAAAGAAGTTGTGCTTAATATTCTTCAAAATGAAGTGACAGACGATCCCCAGGGGCTCTATGAAGAAAGCTTCAGACTAAATAAAATAATAGACGGCTTTGCTGTTACCATTTTCGAAACCTTTATTAAAGGAAGAGAAGAAGTCATTCTTCGGCAGACAGATGAGATTGCCGAAATATCAACCCCTGTTATTCGTATATGGGACGGCATACTTGCGCTGCCTATTATCGGAACGCTTGACAGTGCAAGAACACAGGTGGTGATGGAAAATTTGCTGGAAGAGATCGTTGCTACCGGCAGCAGTATTGCTATCCTTGATATTTCCGGTGTCCCTGCAGTTGATTCATTGGTGGCACAACATTTAATTAAAACAGTAAGTGCTACCAGGTTAATGGGTGCCGAGTGTATCATCAGCGGTATCCGCCCCGAAATTGCCCAAACCGTTGTGCATTTAGGTATTGATCTTTCAAGCATCATTACTAAATCAACATTGGCCAGCGCATTAAAACATGCATTCCAGATACTGAAACTTGAAGTAAAAAAACCAGGTGCGAAAGAACGCCCTTTTATCAACAAATAATTTCCTGAATTTTTATGGATAAAATTCCAATTCTGCGGATGGGGCATTTCCTGCTGGTTACAATACAGGTGGACCTGTACGATCAGTTGGCCCTCAATCTTGAATCTGACCTTGTGCAGATGGTAAATAAGACCCAGGCCAAAGGTGTGCTGATCGATATTTCCGCCGTTTCGATCGTGGACTCATTTATGGGTCGTATCATCGGCAATATCGCCAGCATGTCACGCATACTGGATGCTCAAACGGTAGTGGTGGGTATGCAACCCGCTGTCGCTATTACATTAATAGAACTTGGCCTGCCATTAACCGGCGTTCACACTGCTTTGAACGTGGAACGGGGAATGACGCTGCTGAAAGAAAAGATCCTTATTGGTGATTATGATGAGGACGACGAAACAGGAGATGATGATAATAGCGCTGAGTAAAGATATCATGCAGATAATAAGGGAGCAGGATGTGGTGCCTTTTCGCAACCGCGTAAAAGAAAACGCCGTAAAAATTAAAATGAGCCTGCTAAATCAAACCAAGTTGATTACGGCTGCAAGTGAATTGGTACGCAATATGCTTAAATATGCCGGCGGTGGCCAAACGATTATCGAGATAATTACAAAAGAACGGCTCACCGGGATACGGCTCACGTTTGCAGATCAGGGGCCGGGCATACCAGATATTCAGCAGGCAATGAAAGACGGATACTCAACAGGTAAAAGTTTAGGCCTGGGCCTGCCGGGTGCAAAAAGACTGGTAAACGAATTTGCAATTACTTCTGAGAAAGGAAAAGGAACAACAGTTATCATTATTAAATGGACGAATGGTTAATGCTACACATAAAAGTTTCGCGGCTGATGACAGAAGTTATTTATCTCTTCTAAAAAAAGATGTTCATAAAATCGCAGAAGCGGCTGGTTTTGATGAAAAGAAATTGAACGCTATTGATATCATCGTAGCAGAACTTACTTCTAACCTGCTGAAACATGCAAGTGGCGGTGAAGTGCTGGCGGGTATTGTAGATACGGGCCATGGGGAAACGCTGGAACTCGTTTCTATCGACCACGGCCCCGGTATGGCTGATGCGAAAAAAATGCTGGAGGATGGAAATTCCACTACCAGCACACTGGGACAGGGCTTTGGCAGCGTTAAAAGATTATCAGATTTTTTAGATGTGTATTCGATGCCTGGCTGGGGAACGATCGTTATTGTGAGGGTATATAAAAACGCTGAAAAGCAGCAGGTGCAAAAAAATCGCATTACGATAAGAGGCCTTGTACTTGCAAAAACAGGCGAAGAAGTAAGTGGCGATGGATATTATTACAAGATATCGAATGACTATGTTAGAATACTGGTGGCCGATGGCCTGGGGCACGGTAAAGAAGCCAATCTTGCAGTGAATGAAGCAGTGCGTTCTTTTAAGCAATGCACAGAATTATCGCCCGTCGATATTATAAGAACCTTGCACAACGACATCCGGAAAACACGGGGACTGGTTGGAGTGGTAATCGTGTACAACATCAGGAACAAGCAATGGCTCATGGCCGGTGTGGGCAACATCAGCGCTAAACTTTCAGGCGCATTTGCCTTTAAGAATTTCATGAGCTACAATGGCATCATCGGGCACAACATTCCTAATACAATGCAGAACCAGGAAATGGAGCAGGACGAATTTCAACAAGTGATTTTGTGTTCAGATGGAATACGTTCACGATGGGATCCGGCAAGATACCCGGGCATTCAAAAACATGACCAGGCCATTCTTGCCGCAGCTTTATATAAAGACTTTGGGAGGCGTACGGATGACATGTCTGTTATCATTGCTAAAATATTGTAGCAGCAGACGAAACAAAAAAAATAAAATTATTGCGGGATGAAGTCCAGGTTTCATCCGGCCGATGAATCAAATATTTACAGATGAAGCCAGTTGTAACAATAACGCTTGAAAATGAAATGGATCTTGTGCTGATCCAGAAGCGATGCGGCAAATTGAGTGAGCTATTGTATCTCACCTTATCAAGTAAAGCAACTTTTATTACTGCAGTTTCAGAAGTAAGCAGGGAAGTGATTGAAGAAACAAACCGGGGTATACTGGAATTTTCACTGGAAAATATAAATAACAAATACGCCCTGGTAGCAACAATAAGCTATCCAAAAGAATTCACATCGATCAACTCGCAGGAAGGTGTTAAGTATGCGAGGAAATTAATTACGCAGGTGGAAATCATTCAGGGTGAAACACACAGTGCGATACAACTAAAGCTGTCTCTCCCACGCAGTTCTAAACTGGATGAGGACCGGGTAAGATTCATTAATCTTTATTTTGTAAACGAAGATCCGGTGAATGCATACGACGAAGTAAAACGAAAGAATTATTTACAGGAAGAACAATTAAAAGAATGGCGCTTTTTAAATGAAAAGAAAACAGAATTCTTAACCATCGCAAGTCACGAGTTAAAAACGCCGCTCACTACAATTAAGGCATACGCTCAGCTTGCACTAACGCTTGATGAAAGTAAATGCGGGGAAGAAGTTAGAAAATACCTGAAGAAAGTTGAGATGCAGACGAATAAGCTCTACAACCTGATTCAGCAATTACTTGACATTTCTAAGATTGAAGGTGGGCGCATGACACTTAAACATGAAAAAGTTGAGCTGAAAGAATTTATTGAAGACATTGTAAGTGTGCATCGCCAGGTGCTCACCACTCACCCCATAGAAACAAAGATTGCCGAACACTGCTACCTGTACATCGACCGTTTAAGAATTGAACAGGTGATATCAAATATCATCATGAATGCTGCAAAATATTCCGATTCTAAATCATCCATTTTTTTAAGGGCTCATTTTGATGAAAAAGAAGTTTGCATTGAGATCCAGGATGAAGGCATTGGAATGTCTGAACTAGCACAGAAGAATGCATTTACTAAATTCTATCGCGAAGATGGTGTATCAGAACACTATGCAGGCCTTGGCATGGGATTGTATATAGCATCCCGTATTATTGAAGAACACAACGGCCGCATCTGGATAAAATCTGAACAGGGACGCGGTTCCATTTTTTATTTTACGCTTCCTCTTGAATTGCAAACTAAACATGAAGTTGTTTGAATGTTGTAAACTTCGCTTATTGCAATTGTTACCATGAACACTTCGTTGTGCCTGCCCTGCCAACGCGGTGGTCACTCATTTGAACGTGAAACGTGAATTCTGAATCAATTCTGAATCGTGAATGCGGAACCTTAAACTTTGAATCTTAAACCTCAAACGTGTGTATCTTAGGGTGGAATAAAAAATGCATTATATGAAACGCCTAATCACTAACTCCCTCTTTTTATTTGTTTTGATATCTTTTTTTTCAGCGCCGGTTGTAAGCGCTCAGAAGTTTAAATCAGTTGATACTATTGCTATTGAAAAAGTTATGGGAATGAAAGGGAAGCTTAATAACGGTGAATATAAAATTACCATTCCCCAGAACGATCTGTCAGTGATGGTGGATGGTTTTAAAATTATTCCGGCGATGGGTTTAAGCACCTGGGTTGCCTTTACACCTACAAGAAACGGTGTGATGTTTATGGGTGATCTTGTAGTTACTGAAACTGATCTTAAAGCAGTTCAGCAGGAAATTATTAAGCAGGGTTTAACGAGTACGGCTATTCATAATCATTTTATTCGCAATCATCCCAATATTGTTTTCATGCACATGGGAGGTTCTGGCAATGCTGAATTAATGGCGCAGAAAGCAAAAGCCGTATTAGATAAAATAAAAGAATTAAGGGGAGGAAATCCTGCAGCAGGAACAGCCTCATCTGAAACCGTTACGAATACACTGGATATAAAAAAGCTGGATGATATTGTCGGATATAAAGGTGAAATGACTAAAGGAGTTTACAAATATACCATTGGCCGCCCTGATGTGCAATTGAAAGAGCATGGCGTTACCATATCTACTTTTTTAGGATTTAATACCTGGGCCGCATGGCAGGGTACACCGGAGAAAGCAGCTGTTGCCGGAGATTTTACTATGCTGGAAGAGGAAGTCGAACCCGTATTAAAAGCATTGATTGAAAATAATATTGAAGTGGTGGCATTGCATACGCACATGGTACATGAGCAGCCACGTATTTTCTTTTTGCATTACTGGGGTGTGGGTAATGCAGAACAACTTGCAAGAGGGTTAAGGGCCGCATTAGATCAAACAGGAAAGACACGCAGAGGAATGATGAATATGTGATAATTGCATCCCTCATGAAATTTATTCTCATCTGTATAGTCACCATTAACTGCCTCACAAGTTGTAAGGGCCAGGATAATTTTGGAACAGATTATTTACATCTGGATAAGGTGATTGAATTGCCGGGTGTTAGTGGAAGGATAGACCACATGGCTGTTAATTTAAAGAACCATCTTTTATATGTAGCCGCATTAGGAAATAATTCTGTGGAAGTAGTTGATCTGCTTAAGGGGAAACTAATTCATAGCATTAAAGGTCTTGATGAACCACAGGGAATTGCGTACATACCCGAACGGAATGAAATTGTAATTGCAAATGGCGGAGATGGATCGTGTATTTTTTATGACGCAACGAGTTATTCCATTATTTCCACTTTGCATTTAGGCGGAGACGCTGATAATGTACGATACAATGCTTCCAACGGGAAAATATATGTGGGTTATGGAAATGGCGGCATTGCTGTAATTGATGCAGGCACTCATCAAAAAATAGCTGATATAAAATTGCCTGCGCATCCTGAAAGTTTCCAGCTTGATCTCAAGAATAATTTATTGGCTGTTAATATCCCCGATGATAACATTATCTCAGTTATTAATCTGAATAAATTAAAAGTTGTTCGCTCATGGAAAACTAATTCCCTGCGGGCAAATTTCCCGATGGCGCTGGATACTTCTGCTAATCATCTTCTCGTAGGCTACAGGCATCCTGCGGTTTTTGTTACTTACGATATAAAAACAGGAGCAGAAATTAGCCATAACGATTTAGTGAGCGACGTGGATGACCTGTTTTATAATGAACAAAAGCAGGAAGTAATTGCAAGTGGCGGTGGCGGTTCAATCAATATTTTTAAAAAAGAGAGTAACGCTTTTAAGCAAATTGCAAATATTTCTACTAGGGCAGGAGCGAGAACTTCATTGTTTATTCCCTCTACACAAGCTTTTATTTTAGCTAAACGGTCGCAGATGGGAAGGTCTGCAGCAATAGCAGTTTACCAATTCAGGGACCATTAATTTTTTTCAAGCTTTCTTCATTCACAATAAGTTACATAAAGACATTGCGGGAAAGTAAAGTCTCATGCCACGCACAAGGCCAGGCGGTGAAGACATTGCGGGAAAGTCTCCGTGTGTGCAGTCGTTAATCGAGTAAAGATAAAAGGGAACATTCGTATGTTCGATTTCAGGATATACCATTAAAATAGATATGATATCAGGTTGGAAGTGATATGTTATCAGGTTGGAGATGATATCACATCACCTCCAACCGGATATCCTATCACCTTTAATTCAGCATACCCGCTTCAAAAATAACCCCGGGTTATTTTGCTCACGCCAGCCGGTAACCGGGTTTTGTTCCTGTTTTTATCCACCGTTAGTTTTTTTATCGGGAACTTAGAGACCATGCCCCGCCACCCTTCGAACGTTGAGAAAGAACTGATGCTCCGGATATCGGGGGGAGATCACCACGCCTTCACGCAACTGTTTGATAGTTACCATCATGCCCTCGGCGCTTTTATTTTCGGTATTACCAAATCGCACGAGCTAAGCGAAGAGATCGTGCTGGACGTGTTTCTAAAAATATGGATGACACGGGAGGCATTGGTCGAAGTAAAAAATTTCAAGGCCTATATTTTTATTGTCGCACGGAACGCAGCTGTAAGCGCCCTGCGTAAGATCATCACAGAACGAACGCGGCAGACTGAATGGAAGAATGATCCTGCGGCGATCCCGGCGGAAGCGATGGAAGATAAAGAGGCCTGGCTCTCAGTCATCGATGAAGCGATAAACCAGCTTTCGCCGCAACGCAAAAAGATCTATTTCATGAGCCGCGAAAAAGGCCTGAAATATGAAGAGATCGCAACACAACTCGGCATTTCTAAATTAACGGTGCGTGCCCACATTCAGCAGTCCATTGCTTTTATTGCCCGGTTCTTAAGGACCCGCATCAACAACGGGCTGATCCTGTTTATAATACTTCACCACTTTTTTAAATAACCTGACTAGTCACTCCTGTTTTTCTCTGCGTCTTTTTAAAGCGGGAGAATGGCAGGTGAAGAAATATGAAAACGTTATGAGCGAAAACAAACGATTGTCTGATCTTTTTAAACGGTACCACAAAGGCATTACATCTCCTGAAGAAAGAGATGAATTAATGCATTTGCTGAAGGATGTTCCTGATGAGGAACTGGCCGTACTGCTATCTGAAACCTGGAATGCGCAGGATGCGGAGCAAACTTTCTTTTCACCGGCAACGGGAGAGAAAATGTTAGCGAAGATATTGCCCGCACAGGATGAGGAAACAGTGGTGCACCATATGGAGCGCCCCGTTAGGAATTTGTTTTCAAGAGTGGCTGCTGCCGCGGTAATTATTTTGGTTCTTTCGGTGAGTGCCATTTTTGTTTTTAAAAAAACCACCAGCAACGGCGTGGGTGAGACGGCACATAAAAAACCGGTGGTAACTGATATCGCTCCCGGCGGAGATAAAGCAATACTTACACTGGCGGATGGCAGTAAGATCATCCTGGATAGTGCGGCGAACGGGAACATTACACAACAGGGCGGAACCAAAGTGATAAAAACGGGTGGTGAATTAGCCTATAGTGCGGAAGAGAAAACGACAGAAGTTCTTTATAATACGATCGCTACGCCAACAGGCGGACAATACCGTTTGTTACTGGCCGATGGTAGTAAAGTATGGCTGAACGCGGTATCATCTATTCGTTTTCCTACGGCTTTTACCGGCAGTGAAAGAAAAGTGGAGATATCTGGTGAGGCTTATTTTGAAATAGCGCACGATGCATCAAAACCTTTTACCGTTTCTGTAAACGGAACCGAGGTGCAGGTGCTGGGAACGCATTTTAATATTAATGCGTATACAGATGAGGAACTGATGAGAACAACATTGCTGGAAGGAAAAATAAAAATAAAGAAGGGTGATAAATCGGAATTGCTGAACCCGGGTCAACAGGCGGTAACGGATAATAAAACGGCCGCGATAAAAATTATCAGTGATGCGGATGTGGATGATGCGGTGGCCTGGAAAGACGGCCTTTTCAACTTCGAACATTCTGATCTGAACCAGATACTGAGAGAATTTGCAAGATGGTATGGCGTGCAGGTGGAAATGGAAGAGAACATGAGCGGTAAAACATTTTTTGGTATCGTTAGCCGTAACAGTTCCCTGGCATCTGTGCTGAAAGCCTTAAAGAACGGAGGTCCGAATGATATTAATTATAAGCTGGAAGGAAAAAGATTAATTGTGCAACACGCTTCTAAGAATTAAAATTAAATTTGTTTAGCGTTTGCATTGCTTTTGAATATTAGAATTTTTCTCATACCCCAAAACCACTGCAAACCATGAGACTAACTGCTCTTTCCACGTTCCTGCATGTTATTGCAGAACCATTAAATGCCAGAGTGCTGCGGATTATGAAGCTAACTGCTATCATTTTACTAACCGCCTGCCTGCAGGTATCGGCCCGCAGCGAAGGTCAGACCGTTACCTTAAAGGTGAAGGATGTGACCGTAAAAAAAGTCTTCAAAGAAATTCAAAAACAAACCGGCTTAAACATTTTCATTGATGAAGCTGTTCTTGCAAAAGCAGGAAAAGTAACATTGAATGTGAAGGATATGCCTGTAGCGCAGGTAGTGAATCTTTGCCTGTCTGAAGAAGATTATAGTTTGTCAATCGTAGAAGGAACAATTGTGATAAAGGAAAAGATCGTTCCTGAAAAGAGTCTAATTACGGTGCTGGAATTACCACCGCCTCCGATAGATGTGCATGGCCGCGTAGTTAATGATAAAGGCGAACCACTGGAAGGCGTAACTGTAGTAGTGAAGGGTACTAAAAAAGCAACGTTTACCGATGCGAATGGTGATTTTTCATTAAGAAATGTAAACAACGCGGCTACACTTGTTTTTTCTGGAGTGAATGTGGAAACCTATGAATTACCTGTAAATAATAAAACAGACCTGGCCATTAACCTGAAAACAAAAGTGACGGTACTCAGCGACCTGGCGATAACGGCGAATACCGGTTATCAAACAATTCCCAGGGAAGAGCAACAGGCTCTTTCGAAGTGATCAACAGGCAGATGCTGGACAGGAGACCCGTTACAGATATCTCCACTGCATTACAGGGATTGGTTCCGGGACTGCAGGCAAAAGAAAACCTGGACGGAAGTATGGAGTTCCTGATAAGAGGAACGAGTTCTATTTATGCTTCCCGGTCGCCCTTGGTTGTTGTGGATGGATTCCCGATCAGCGGCAGCGATTTTTCTACCATCAATCCTAATGATGTGGAAACAATAACCGTGTTAAAAGATGCGGCTGCAGCATCTATATGGGGAGCACGTTCTGCGAATGGCGTAATTGTGATCACAACAAAACGCCCGAGAGTTGGCAGGGATAAAATGACGGTTGAAATAAACGCCTTCACTAAAATATATAACAACATAGACCTGGACCAGGTGATGAGCCAGGCAAATTCAGCGGATCATGTGCGGTATGAAAGATTGGCATTCGACCGCCAGCTTTTCTTTACTACGCCTTACTCACCATCGTTTGCAAATATTACATTACCTACCACGCTGGCGCAGGAATTTATTTTCGCCAACAAGTATAACGGATATTCTACTGCACGAATGAATGCGAGCCTCGATAGTTTGGCGCAGATAAATAACAGGGGACAATTAAAAGATAATTTTTTACGTAACGGAATTGTCAACCAGTTTTCCATCAATCTTTCCGGAGCTACCGAACGTACTAAAACGTATGGTTCACTTTTATATGAAAGTAAAAAAGATGGCATCATCAAAAAAGGATACGAACGGTACCTCATGAATTTCAACAACCAGTTCCAGGCAACAAAATACCTGACTCTTGTTTTTGGAGCGAACGTTCAATTCAAAAAAACAGAAAGCAGCGGGCCGGATATTGGCGAGATGCAAAACCTTTCTCCTTATGAAACATTGCTGAACCCGAATGGCAGTTATTCTGTTAACCTTAATAGTTATAACCGCGAACAAATGGCGCTGCTGCCGCTGGATAAATTTCCTTATTCCGACTGGAGCTATAACCTGCTGAGAGAAGTGCGTGGAAGAGATATAACGAATGAGCAGATCAGTGCAAGGATACAGGCAGGTATCAATGTAAAAATTCTGAAAGGAGTTGATTTTGATTCGAAGCTGCAGTATGAAAGGAACAAAACAGATTTCTCCAACTACCAGAGCGATGAAACTTTCTTTGTAAGAAATATTGCGAACACCAATGTTGTTTATAATAACACGACAAGAGTGGTGGGTACACAGTATGTTCCCAAGGGTGGTATTTTAAGGGCTAATAGCAGTAACCTGGAGAGTTATGTGATAAGAAACCAGTTGAATGTGAACAGGACGGTTGCAGGTGTATTTAACGTGAATGCGATTGTGGGTAATGAACTCTCGAGTTACCTCACCACTACGCAAACAAACCCGTGGGTATATGGTTATTTTCCTGATAAGAACCAGTCAACCGTTCCTCCCTTCGGGTTTGGTAGTACGGGTAACACATTTACCAATTTCAGGGGTACAACAGGACAAACACTCAGTGGTGGTAATACGGTATTTGGATGGGGTAAGGATAAATATGTTTCATTCTACGGTAACGCGGCGATCACTTACCGGTCTAAGTATACTTTATCAGGAAGTGCAAGAAGTGATGCGTCTAATTATATCACAGACGATCCTAAACTACGGTGGTCGCCACTGTGGTCAGTGGGCGGTATGTGGCGCATGATCGATGAGGACTTTATGAAGAATATTGGTTTTGTAGATAACCTGGTAGTTAGACTTACTTATGGAAAGAATGGTAACGCGGAAAAAACAACGTCTACCAAACCATTGTTAACAGTAGGCACCTCGCCGAATGTAAATACAGGAACCATCGTTGCTTCCATTGCTGATAACGGTAACCCGTTTCTTCGCTGGGAAAAAACAACAACGACTAACCTGGGTATCGACTTCAGCATGTTTAAAAGACGCTTATTTGGTAAGATAGATCTCTATAATAAATTAGGCGAAGACATAACAGGGAATATTGTACTGCCTGCAACAACAGGTACAACATCGCAGAAATTTAATAACGCAGAAATTATTAACCGCGGAATAGAATTAGAATTAGGTTCGGACTTTAGATTAGGTAAGGTGCAATGGAACACCACCATGACTTACGCTTACAACTGGAACCGGGTAAACAAATTGTTCTATCCATCTTATTTAGCGTTCCAGTTAGTGGATCCGTCTACACCTGTTGAGGGTCGTCCTGTTGGGCCGCTTTATTCTTATACTTTTCTGGGTGTAAAAGATTCTATACCCTATGTGGCTGGTCCGAAGGGAGTGCCTTACGCAATGAATGCGGTACAGTTACACAACACCGGTCTTGGATTGGATTTTCTTAATTATGAAGGAACAACGGTGCCGCCGCATACACTCGGCTGGGTAAATAATTTTAATGCTTACGGCTTTAATTTAATGATTGTGATCGTTGGAAAATTCGGTGGCGTTTACCGCGACCCTGTTTTTAACTTTCCCACTTTCGTTGGTTCAGCAAAAAGTAATGTGAGTTCTTTTGTGAATGAAGTATTTAATGGTAACCCGTTGATACCGCAGTTCCCCAAATACCTGGAGCCGCAGTTTTATCTCTGGGACCGTTATACGCCAAACCTCCAGGGGCTGGTAGAAAGTTCTTCGTTCCTCGAGTGCAAAGAGATCGACTTCGAATATAATCTTCCCGCTAAAATGATCAGATCACTGCAAATAAGCAGCCTCAGAATATTTTCACAGGTTAGGGATATTGGAATGATATGGCACGCCAACAAAAAAGGGTATAATCCTGAGTGGTTGCCGGGTACACAAAGACCGGTAACGGCATTCACTTTTGGTATTAATGCTAAATTCTAAAAACTAAGTACCATGAAATTTTTCAAATTATATATCATACTTCTCGCAGCATTTCTCGCTTTTTCGGCATGTAAAAAGTATTTGTCTGAAGAACCGAAAAAGCAAACTTCCATTCAAACCGCGGAGCAACTGGAAGCTTTAATTAACAATGCAATGTTATATGCACCAGACGGTACCAGTAATGGTATCGGCGGACAAAATGGTTCTGCAGGATATTCTACCGACGATACAGAAATTCCATTGGATGCATGGAGACTGAATCCCAACGGAAAGTGGACGATAGATAATATTTATTACTACACTTTCAAAACAGACGAGATCGTCGGTTTATCTGGCGATCCGATCTACGCCGGTGAGTATAAAAAAATATTTACGGCTAATCTTATCCTTTTTAACATCGACAAGGTAACGGGTGATGAGAGTTTGAAAAATGAATTAAAAGCGGATGCGCATTTCATCAGGGCTTATGCTTACTGGGTTTTAGCCAATCATTTTTGCCTCCCTTACACCGCTGCTAAAAACGGGAATGAATTAGGGATGACCCTGAAAACAACAATCGATTATGATGAATCGCTTACAAGGTCCACCATAAAAGAAACCTACGATTTTATACTGGCAGACCTGGCAGAGGCGATGAAGACATCGAGGAATGATGTTGATCCGGTAAAGCCTTGGAGGGTAAGTAAAAAAGCGATCGAAGCTTTTCTTAGCAGGTATTATTTGTTTATCGGGAATTATGATGAGAGTTTGGTTCATACCGATAATGCATTAACCTCTACCACAGCAGCACTGGTAGACTATCATACGATCGTTGCAGGTACGCAGCAAAATTATACCAGCCCCACTGCTTCAATCATCAACAGTGAATTCTATGATTATACCGCGGCTAAATTTCTTTACTGGAAGGAATTTTATATGCCACGTTTCTCTTACCAGTCGAGCCAGTGGTTACTGCCAAGTACAGCATTGCGTTCGCTCTATGACCAGGCAAATGATTTAAGATTCAAATGGCTCATGCTCGCTAATGGCAACAGGAGATTTACCATCGTAACGCCTATGCTGTACCGGTATTCATTTTTCAGTGATGGCCGTTATATTCCTACAGGACCAACCGTAGGCGAAATGTTACTGAACAGGGCAGAGGTACTTGCACGCAAGGGACTCGTACAGGAAGCGATGAATGCAATAAATATTTTAAGAGCAAAACGGATGAATACCGCTGCACCATTAGCAGCAACCGATAAAGATGATGCCATTAAAAAAGTACTGGAAGAAAGAAGAAGAGAACTGCCGTTTTCTTTTCGCTGGTACGATATCCGCCGCTTTAGTGTGAATGATTACCCGGGCGATGATGTCACCGTTAGCCGTACATTTTATAAAGTGAATGTAGGCGCTGTAGACACTACCGCTACCGAGGTTTATTCATTGGCTCCCGGAAGCAGGCGCTATGCTGTTCCGATAAACGGTGTTGAAATTGCTTCTGCAAAAGGAGCGATCGAGCAGAATAAATACTGATCATGTTTACATGTATTAACAACGGCTTGTTTCAATTGTATTTTAAAATTCAGGAATAAATTTTTTTACTATGACACGCAAAAACCATTTCATCTCCGCAGTTTTTTTTACTGCGTTGTTATCAGCAGGTAGTATGCAATTACATGCACAGAATGCATTGGCTACTGTACCGCCGGCAAAGACAACCCCTGTTACGCCTGCGGCTCCAACTGCAGATGACCTTGCAAAACTGCGCTTAACGATAGAACAAAATCCTAACAGCCTCGAAGCGCATGAGGCTTATCTTAAAGCATCAGGGTTTACAAAATATGGCACACCGGAAGATCCTGCATTTGTAAAACAATACGAGGACTGGATGAAAAAATTTCCAAACTCCGCGGTGGTTGCTTATGCGCTTGGTCATGCATTCGCAGGAAAAGAAAGCCCGAAAGCAAAACCTTATTTACTCCGTGCCGTTGAAATAGATCCCGGCTTTGATAAAGCATATTTCGATCTTTGGATCGATGGAGAAAGATGGGGTGACTTTAAAGCCTCTGCAGCTTATCTTGCAAAAGCAAAGAATGCAGCTCCTTCAAACCCTGATTACGCGTTTTATTATGCCAACACTTTTTCTAATACTGATGTAAAGGAATACAAAAGACTGAGCCTGGATGTGGCCAAAAATTTTCCAAATACGGAGAGAGGCGCTCAGGCGCTTTACTGGCTGGGCAACCGTATCCAGAACACACAGGAAAAAATTGCCTTTTACGAACAGCAGAAAAGAGATTTCCCTGCGGATAAATTTAGCTGGACCTCTTCAGGCATGTCGGAGTATTATGGTATTCTTTTAAAATCGGATGCTTCAAAAGCACTGGCACTCGCACAGGAAATGTTGCAGCTGAAAGGTAAAGATGCAAGAGATGCCAAAGCATGGGACGCGAATATCGTTCTCGCAAAAAATATTATGCAGGTACAGGCACTGTTATCTGAAGGCAAGACAGCAGATGCTGCCGCGGTGATGGATAAAGTGGCCGTTCCACGCTATTCTACCGCTAAAGAATATATCGTTTTTTTAAAGTCCAGAACGCTGGATGGCGCAGGAAAAACCGAGGAGGCGTATAAGAATCTGCTGAGCGTTTATGCGAAGGAACCAACTGAAGAACTGAGCAGGCAGATGATACAGTATGGAAATAAATTAGGAAAAGATCAGTCAAAAGTGAATGAAGATATCTGGTATATGAGAGACACCGCGGCTAAAGATGCGCCAGACTTCAACCTCGAAAATTATTTCACTAAAAACAATGTATCGCTTTCTGATTACAAAGGGAAAGTGGTTTTAATAACCTATTGGTTTCCCGGCTGCGGTCCCTGCCGCGGAGAGTTTCCGCATTTTGAAAATGTAGTAAAGAAGTTTAAAGGAAGAAATGATTTTGTTTATTTAGGTATTAATATAGTAGCTGATCAGGACGATTATGTATTGCCGTTCATGAAGTCCAGCGGTTATAGTTTCACGCCTTTAAAAGACAATGATAAATGGCAGAAGGGTCCGCTCGATAACAGGAATGCGGCCCCGGTTAATTTCCTGCTCGGTCCTGACGGTAAGATCATTTTTGCCAATTTCAGAACAGATGCAGGCACTGAACAGACATTGGAGACCATGATCAGTTCAACACTTAGCAAAAAGGTTAAGAAAGCTTAGATAACCTCACAAGACGCAGGATAATTACAATGGGTAATATCCTGCGTCTTCTTATTACCCCACAAACAATGAATGTTTTTACCAGGTTGATATTCGCCACAGCAGTTTTATTGCCATCGGTTGTTTATTCACAGCAAAACAACAGGATCAAATTCCAGGTGAAATATAATATTCGCGGAATGGTAAATGACAGCCTTGTCATCTTCATCAATGATTATGACCAGGATGGCCTCCGTTTAAAAACCGATACCATAATAACAAGCCCGGGAAAAGAGCTAAGTGTAAAAGCAAACTGGAGATCCAAACTGGTATGGGCACAGTTGGGTGGATTAAGATCACGTAAAAGTTTTTCATTCTTTATTGAAAACGGGAAAATAGATATCAAAGGAGATATTGATTCGCTGGATAATCTCTCCATAACAGGAACGCCGGCTAATAATGATCAGACGGCCTCGCGAAGAATTACAAATGATATTTATAACAGGATCAAATTATTACGCCTTCAGTTAAAAAACACAACAGAGGGCAGCGATGAATTTAAGCGGGTATCCAATTTGATCAACTCAAAATTTGATTCCATACAGGCTTACGAGCTTAGTTATATTAAGCGTCGCCCTAATTCTATGGTAAGTGCCACTTATCTATATGTGAAGCAGGACAAGTTGCCGGTTGATGAGCTGGAAGAATTATATAACAACCTCGGTCCGGAAGTGAAGAAAAGTGATTTTGGAATGACAGTAAAAAACAAAATAAAAGCCAGGAGATTTGTTGCTGTAGGAAACAAGGCGCCAGAATTTTCATCTACAGATACCAGTGGAAATACGGTTCGGCTTTCAGATTTCCGCGGTAAATATGTCTTGCTGGAATTTTGGGCCAACTGGTGCGTGCCCTGCAGGCAGCAGAGTCCGCATTTAATTGAGCTGCACAAAAAATACAGTGATAAAGGATTTACCATTCTGCAATATTCTATCGACGATAAAACAGCAGAAAAAAAATGGAAAGAAGCAATAAGAAAAGATGGTTTGCAGTGGACACAGATTTCTGATCTTGCGGGTTTCGACAGTAAGGTGGCTAAGTTATATGCTGTTCAGCCCATACCGGATAATTTTCTTATTGATCCGAATGGTGTTATTATAGCGAGAGGACTTGAAGCAAAAGAACTGGGGGAGAAACTGAACAGGCTATTAAATAACTAAAATTGTTTTCTGAAGAACGAATAATCAAATCATTTCAAATGCGGATCAAAGATCTTTTATTACTATTTACCTGTTGCCTGTTTACGATACTGTCTGTTGCACAAAAAAATAACAGCCGCGTAAGTTTAAAGGGACAGCTTAAAAATTTCAGCAACCAGGTAGAAGTAGAGGACCTGTCAGACCTGCAATATTTATTGCCAGCCAGTGCTGCAAGGATGATCATCCCCGATACCGCGGGAAATTTCAGTATCAGTTTTAATATTCAGTCGCCCAACTATTTCAGGCTGGGCCGGAATATTTTATACTTATCCCCGGGCGATAACATGGAAGTGTTCATTGATAAGAATAATCCTGTAGCCGGCAGATTTAAAGGAATTGGAAGTGAACCCAATTTATACCTGCGTAACACACCTTTTCCAAAAGGCGGATCATTTGTGGAAGCGGGAAGAAAGGTTCGTAAAGTAGCAAGAGAAACAATAGACACCATTTTGCAAATAGCCGCGAACCGCGAAAAACAACTCGCTGAAACAAAAGGAATTTCAGCTGAGTTCAGGCGATTGGAAAAAGCCCGGGTGCAGGCCGATCTTGTTAATAGTTTACACGCGGCGATGTTGTATTATCTCCCGAAAATTTCTAAAGATTCCCTCGCGGTTTATAACAGCGAATACAAAGCCATTGCTGTGCCACTGATAGATCAGTATACCAAAGATTTTTTAGATCCTTCGTTGATGAAGCTGGTGGTATACCGCGATGTGGCGGATGAAATAATAAAACATCCCGGGGATAAAAAAGCGATTGAACAAATAAAAGACTGGTTCACGGCTTCTGATCTGATCAATGATATGAAGAAGGCCAGCGATAAAGATTCACTAAGAACCTGGCAGGATAAAGTGAGCCGTTTAAAAGTACCGGCATATAAAGCAGCGGTGAGTAAGACGTTAACCAACCTCCTGAGGTTTGGAAAAGGCGATATCGCAAAAGATTTTACAGCCGTGGATATGAAGGGCAATAAAGTAAAACTGAGCAGCTTAAAAGGTAAAGTGATCTATGTTGATCTCTGGGCCA
>JAQBNK010000157.1 GCA_028288595.1 Chitinophagaceae bacterium | reverse complement strand
ACCTGGAAGCCCTGCATGGTTTTATACCGGCACACCAGGTCTTTTAATGCCCGTGCCATAACATGATGGATGCCAGGCATTCCGTTAGCACTCGGGGGACCTTCATAAAAAACAAAAGGGGCCGATCCTTCTCTTAATTCAACACTTTTTTCAAATGCCTGCTCCGCCTGCCATTTTGCAAGAATTTCCTTTTCTATGGCAGGAAGATTTAAACCTTGAAATTCTTTGTATTTCACACTCATAATAAGTCCTCGAAATTGCTAAAAATGGGTGCAAAGGTAGCTAAAATCGCTAAGAAAAGAGGCCAGGAAAAGTGTGAAAGCAGCGGATGGACATGGTATTTTGCCGAGGTTAATACTGCGGCTGAAGCCGATCATATAACTAAAAGTACAAGAGTGCCACGCCATTGAGGCTCAGTAGAATTATTAATGCCCGGACAAACTATTATAATAACCCTTGGAGAGATGGAATATTATTTACCGTAAACTTTCTTACCATTAATATAGGTAGCCGAAACCGTTGTCGAAAGGATATGATTGATATCGACTTTCATGAGGTCGTCTGAAAGGATGATAAAATCGGCGAGTTTTCCTTTTTCAAGGCTGCCTACTTCTTTCTCCATGCAGTTAGCTTTCGCGGCCCAGATCGTCATGCCCCGAATGGTTTGTTCCCTGGATAAAGAATTTTCCATTTGAAAACCGGTGGCCGGAAAACCCTTGTCGTCTTTTCTGAAAACTGCTGCCAGGAAGGTTTTGAAAGGAGAAATATCCTCAACCGGGAAATCGGTTCCCAAGGGCAGCCAGTTGTTTTGCTGCAGTAATTGTTTATAGGCATAAGCAGATCTTAGCCTTTCTTTCCCGAGCCTGTCACCGGCCCAATACATGTCTGATGTTGCGTGTGTGGGCTGAACTGAGGGGATGATTGAATAATCGCCGAACAAATGAAAATCTGCCGGATCAACCACCTGCGCATGTTCGATTCTCCAGCGTTTATCATTTTTCCCTTTCAAATATTTCGCATAGATATTTAAGATGATCCTGTTGCCGGAATCGCCGATGGCATGTGTACACATTTGCCAGTTTGTTTCTGAAAGCATCTTTGCGATAGAATCAAAATGAGCAGGACTGCTTAATAAAAATCCTTTCCATCCTTGTTTATCAGCATAGGGTTGAAGTAAGCAGGCGCCACGGCTTCCAAGGGCGCCATCAGCATAAACTTTTATTCCTTTTACATAAAGCAGGTCTGATTTATAAGGACCTTTTAGCAGGTAGCGATTATAGTTGGCCGTATCATCACTGAGCATCACGTACAACCTCAATTTAAGTTTATTGTTTTGCTGAAGTGTATCGATCTGCGCTACTTCATTATACATCAATCCACAATCGGTAATGGTAGTGAGGCCTTGAGCAACGCAGTTTTGCTGTGCGGCGAGTAAGGTCTTTTCATAATCAGCAGAAGTTGAAGCCGGAATTTTTGCAGATACTAAATCAACCGCGTTATCAATTAAAATTCCGGTTAGTTTTCCATTCTTTGTTTCCACTTCACCACCGGTTAATTGTTGTCCGGGTTTTACACCGGCGAGTTCCAAAGCTTTATTATTAACGATTGCAGCATGACCATCAACTCTTGTTAATAAAACAGGTTTGCCTGGAAATAAGGCATTTAGTGAATCATTGTTTGGGAAAGATTTACCGGGCCATTTATTCTGATCCCATCCGCGGCCTCTTATCCATGCTTCGTTGGGATGTTCTGCAGCAAATTTTTTCACTCTCTCTAAAGCTTCTTGCCAGTTATTACAACCGAATAAATTCACAGCAAATAATGACTGCCCATAACTTACAAAATGTGCGTGTGCATCGATAAAGCCGGGAAAGATGGCAGCGCCTTTAGCATCAACTATACTGTCGGCGCTATATTCACTAACATCGATATTTCTTCCAATGGCAATGATCTCCCCGTCTTTAATTACCATTGCTTCTGCAGTTGTGAAATTGCTGTCAACAGTGTAGATAACTGCATTTCGAATGATGAGGTCCGCTTTTTTCGAATTGCAGGAAAGGAGGATGAAAAGTGCAGCGAATAGCAGTAGTCGTTTCATGCGATGAGTAATGAATGATGAGTAATGAGAGATCAGGGATGAGTAATCAGTGTTTCACAAATATAGCAGCCTCTTGTCATTATTCATTACTGATTACTCATCATTCATTGCTCATTTCCTCATCGCCTTATATATTTTAATAGCACTCATGAGAATTATGACGAATACTATTAATCCTGTGAGTCCCCAGACAAAACTGAGGTTTTGTTTTACTACAACCAGCATAACAATCGCGACTAAAAATATGGTTGCGACTTCATTCCAGATCCGTAATTGCTGAGAGGTGTATTTAAAAATTCCTTTTGATTGTTGTTTATAAATAGCATGAAGAGAAAAATGATAAAGATATAAGCCGATCACAAAACCAATTTTGATCCATAACCAGGTTGGAATACTGTTGTATAAATAAAGCATCCATCCTCCGAAAATAAGTGTGAGCACAGCTGATGGCCAGGTTATACCGAGCCACAATCTTTTTATCATTAAAGACAGATGAGATTGAAGAATTTCTTTTTCGGGTGATGTTTTATCCTGCGCTTCGCGATTATAAATAAATAAACGAACGATATAAAACATACCGCTGAACCAGGTGACGATGAAAATTATATGGAGGGCTTTTATGTAGTTGTACATTATGTGGTGTCATTTTGACAAGATCATTTCTTCGCTGCCTTTTCTTATTCCTTCTGTCCAGTTTACAATTGCATTTACCCATAAAGAACTAACATTTAAACAAGGTATCATTGTAAATTCTTCTCCCCCAGCATGTAAAAAAGTCTCTTTTCCTTCCATAGCAATTTCTTCCAGCGTTTCTAAACAATCACTTACAAATGCCGGGCAAACAATTAATAATTTTTTAATTCCTTTTGAAGGAAGTTCTGCTAGTTGCAAAGCGGTATAAGGCTTCAGCCACTCTGCTCTTCCTAATCTTGATTGAAAAGAAACAGAAAATTTACCAGCAGGTAACTGCAATTTTTCTGCAACGAGTTTTGTTGTTTCAAAACACTGGTGACGATAGCATTGTTTATGCGCAGGTGAAGGAATACTGCAACAATCCGGGGATTGAAGGCAATGCGTTTTAGTAATGTCTCCTTTTAAAATATGCCTCTCGGGAATGCCATGGTAACTGAAAAGAAAATGATCATATTCTTTTTGAATAAAAGGTCGAATGCTTTCTGTTAATGCTTCGAGATATAATTCATCATTATAAAACGGCTTTATAACAGTGAGTTTAAACTTGTATTTTTTCTTTGCATGAATTTTCCTTGCATATTCAACCGCGGTTTCATAACTAGACATCGCATAATGCGGGTAGAGGGAAACGAGTATCACTTCGTCGAGATCTGGCTGTTTTTGCAGCAAATTTTCAAATGCCTTTGCTGGAGCCGGATTTCCATAACGCATCGCAACTTCAACAGGAAAATCAATTTTTTCCTCCAGAGCTTTTTTTAATTCTTTGGTAAGATGAACAAGCGGCGAACCATCTTTCGTCCAGATCTCCTTATATGCTTCAGCAGATCCTGCTGAACGAGAAGGAACTATCAATGCTTTAACAAGAAGAGCCCTGATGAGATAGGGATAATCGATCACTCTTTCATCCATCAAAAATTCATCTAAATATTTTTTAACATCTTTTACTGCGGTAGAATCTGGCGAGCCCAAATTCATGAGAATAATACCTGTGCGGGGAAGTTGATTCATAAATTGTTGCAAAACTAACCAGCGTGAGGAGTAATTCTTCAGGTGATGCGAATAAAATTTTACAATGAAGCTAAACCGCCCTCCTCAGCAGGTAAAATGACAAATCAATGACATAAAAATTAGCTCGTTGGATAGCCCTCAAGTAGCTTTGCAGCGTATTTTTTTGAAAGGGTAATATGCAGGGAAGCACTACAAAGGACATATCGCGGTTTTTTATTGCAGGAATTAATTATAAGAAATCTGATGCTGCCGTACGGGGCCGGTTCGCCATAAACGAGCATCAATACGCTGCTGTTCTGGCGATTGCCCCGGTTTATTATGTTCATGAAATGTTTATTGTTTCCACTTGCAACCGCACTGAGATTTACGGCTTCGCACCAGATGCAAATTCATTGATCGATCTTCTTTGTACCCAAACATCAGGAGATGCAGATACATTTTCACGTATTGGATATATAAAAGAAGGTGCTGAAGCAATTGCTCATTTGTTCGAAGTCGGTGCCGGCCTCGATTCGCAGATTTTAGGGGATTATGAAATTGTGGGACAGATTAAAACTGCTGTTAAGTTTGCGAAAGATCATGGTTTTATTGGCGCATTCCTTGAACGTCTCACCAATTCCATGTTGCAGGCGTCGAAAGCTATTAAAAACCAAACTGAATTAAGCAGCGGAACAGTTTCTGTTTCTTTTGCCGCTATCCAGTTAATACGCCGCATGTTTCCTGATATCACGGGGAAAAAAATATTATTGATCGGCACAGGAAAGATCGGTCGCAATACATGTAAGAACCTGGTTGATTACCTTGAAACAAAAGAGATCACCGTTATTAACCGCACTCATGATAAAGCATCAGAACTAGCCGAAGAACTTGGGATCAAATCCGATGTAAGCGAAAATCTTCAACACCAGATACTGACCTCAGATATTATTTTAGTGGCTACCAATGCTGCGCTTCCAATTATTACAGAAGAGCAGGTGCCCCTTACCAAAAAGCAATTACTGATTGATCTTTCTATTCCCAATAACATTGACCCCAGCCTCTCAACTCATTCCAATATAACTCTTGTTAATGTAGATGAGTTATCGAAAATGAATGATGCCACTTTAAGAAAGCGACTTGAAGAAGTGCCGAAAGCGAAAGCGATTATTGCTGAGATCCAGCAAGAGTTTTTAACATGGTTCGATATGCGGAAACATGTGCCTTATATCCAGCAGTTGCAAACAAGATTAGGTAAGATGCATAACTGTCCTTTCTACCTGCAATTCATAAAAGATAATGCCTCCCCTTCCGAGGAGCAGGTAAAACGCATAGTTAATGGCATGGCTGTTAAAATGAAATTGAACAATCAGCCCGGTTGTCACTATATTGAAGCGATCAGCGAATATATTTCCATCAGCGTAAATTAATAATGAACCGTACCATTAGGATTGGAACAAGAGAGAGCCAGCTTGCTGTATGGCAGGCTGAGGAAGTAAAACGTTTACTTGCACTTAATGGATTTGCCTCAGAATTAGTTTATATAAAAAGTGAAGGCGATATTGATTTGCAAACGCCGTTGTACCAGATGGGAGTTCAGGGTGTGTTTACCCGCAGCCTGGATATCGCCTTGCTGAATGAACAAATTGATATTGCTGTTCATTCGATGAAAGACGTTCCCACGGTTTTGGCAGCTGGAATTATACAAGCCGCTGTTTTAAAAAGAGCTTCTTATAAAGACCTTGTTGTTTACAAACACAATGATAATTTCCTGGAAGATTTTTATGGGCCTGCAATAATTGCGACAAGCAGTACCAGGAGAAAAGCACAATGGCTGCACCGTTATCCAAATCACAGCATTGAAAATTTACGGGGCAATGTAAATACAAGACTTCAAAAGCTGTCAGGCAGTGAATGGCACGGAGCTATATTCGCTGCTGCAGGGCTTGAAAGGATAAACCTGAGACCCATCAATTCAGTTGAACTCAACTGGATGTTACCCGCACCTGCGCAAGGCGCCATTATGATAGTTTGCAGGGAAAAAGATGATTTTGCCGCGGGTGCCACAAGCTTGCTAAACGATGCGAATACTGCCTTATGCACGAAACTGGAAAGGGATTTTTTAAAAGAATTGCTGGGCGGATGTTCTACGCCCATAAGCGCTTTAGCACAGTTTGATGGTGATAAAATAAAGTTTGAAGGAAATATTGTTTCGCCTGATGGAAAGATGAAAGCAGAAATAAAAAAAGAATTTAATCCTGACAAAACGGGCGAAGCTGGTAAAAATGCTGCTATAGAAATTTTATCTTCAGGGGCACAGGAAATCATTAACGATTTTTCACGCTGATGAAACAGTATAAAATATTAAGCACTAAAAAGATATCACCCGCATTATTAGACGATGCGAAGAAAAAAGGATTTGATATTATCGAGAAAGAATTTATTCAATCTGAATTTTTAAATATTGAAGAGCGTATCTCGAAGACAATACCTTATTTAGATAGAGAGGCTTACGTGGTTTTCACAAGTGCTAATGCAGTAGAGGCTCTCGTTCTTTTTCCACGTGAGTATGCAAGAACTGCTAAGTGGAAAATATTTTGCCTTTCGGGAAAAACCCTGCAGGAGGTTGCTATTAAATTTGTAGAAACACAAGTTATGGCTACCGCGAAAAATGCGGCGGACCTCGCGGATGAGATCATAAAAAGAAATATTAATGAAGTGATTTTCTTTTGTGGAAACCGGAGACGGGATGATCTTCCTGATAAATTAAAAAATGCCGGCATTGTAATTCGTGAAGAAGTTTTATACCTCACAAATGAAAACCCGGAAAGGGTAACTACTCCCTTTGATGGAATCTTATTTTATAGTCCGAGCGGCGTGGAAAGTTTTTTTAGTGTGAACCAGTTATATGGTAATACGAGGTGCTTTGCCATTGGTAAAACTACAGAAAGGGCATTGCATGAAGCCGGGATTGAAAATGTAATTCTGAGTGATGAGCCGGAAGTGGAGACGGTTGTGAATTCGGCCATACACTATTTTAATTTAAAGCGAAATATAGAATGAACGAAATAAAGAATGATCTTTTATTACGGGTTCTTCGTGGTGAACAAACGGAGAGAACGCCTGTATGGATGATGCGCCAGGCCGGGCGTTACCTGCCTGATTACATGAAGCTGAAAGAGAAATATTCTTTTTTTGAACGTTGCCAAAAACCAGAGCTCTCTGCAGAAATTACAATTCAGCCGGTGGACCAGGTTGGTGTTGATGCGGCGATTTTATTCTCAGATATATTAGTGGTTCCGCAGGCCATGGGATTGGAGGTACAAATGTTAGAAGGGAAAGGGCCATTGCTTCCGGAACCAATTAAAACTGCAAAGGACTTAAATCGTATTTATGTCCCGGATGTAAATGAAAAACTCGGTTATGTATTTGACGCCATTAAATTAACGAAGCAGGAATTGAACGGGCGTGTTCCATTGATTGGTTTTGCCGGTGCGCCATGGACAATTTTATGCTACATGGTGCAGGGGAAAGGCTCTAAAACTTTTGATGAAGCAAAGGCATTCTGTTATATGCAACCTGAACTGGCCCACCAGTTATTGCAAATGATAACTGATACAACGATCGCTTATTTAAAAGGGCAGGTAAAAGCGGGTGCTGATGTGATCCAGATATTTGATAGCTGGGGCGGGCTGTTAGGCCCGGATGATTTTGAAAACATTTCTCTTAAGTATATAAGACAAATGGTAAGTGCATTAAAAGAAGATGTACCCGTAATTATATTTGCAAAAGGTGCCTGGCATTCTCTGCAAAGTATGGCAGCAACCGGTGCTCATGGATTAGGGATCGACTGGTGCATTCAACCTGAGATTGCAAGACAGTTTGCAGGTTATAAAGTGGTGTTGCAGGGAAATTTCGATCCGGCTAAATTATTATCACCTATACCTGTAATAGAATCTGAAGTGAAAAAAATGATGAATGCATTTGGCTCTTCCAAACATATTGCGAACCTGGGTCATGGTATTTTACCGAATGTTCCGGTTGATCATGCCAGGGCATTTGTTAACGCAGTGAAAGAGTTTCAAATTCAAAAGTAAAAATTCAAAAGTCAAAAATTGGAATGTTCATTTTTTTTGAATTTTGAATTTTGACTCCCGAAACGCCATGGAAATAAAAGAAAAATGGATAAGTTTTATTCACCAACTGCAGGATGATATTTGTGCTTCGCTTGAAGTGTGTGATGATAAAGCAAAGTTCATTGAAGATAAATGGATCCGCAAAGATGGCGGCGGAGGCAAAACCAGGGTGATCAGTAATGGAAATGTTTTTGAGAAAGGAGGAGTAAATACTTCTGTTGTTTTTGGTGATGTAACAGATTTAATGCGCAGCCAGTTAAAGATGGATGGTGATAAATGGTTTGCTTGCGGGCTGAGTTTAGTGATTCATCCCTTAAATCCTTTTGTACCCACAGTGCATGCGAATTACAGGATGTTTGAATTGTATAATGAAAATGATGAAGTGATTGAAAGGTGGTTTGGCGGAGGTACTGATCTCACGCCATATTATTTGTTTGAGGAAGATGCAAAACATTTCCATCAGACTTATAAAAATGCCTGCAATAAATTTGATGAGTCATTTTATCCAGCCTTTAAAAAAGAATGCGATAATTATTTTGTGAACTATCATAGGAACAATGAAAGAAGAGGAATAGGGGGAATATTTTTTGATCATCAAAAACCTTCTGCAGAAAAGGATGTAAACTTTTGGATGAACTTTGCAAGAGAATGCGGCTATGGTTTTATGGAAGCGTATATTCCGATCGTTGAAAAAAGAAAAAACAATTCGTACACAGATTTAAATAAGCATTGGCAGGAAATAAGAAGAGGTCGTTACGTTGAATTTAATTTAGTGCATGACAGAGGTACTTTATTTGGTTTGAAAACAGACGGAAGAACAGAAAGTATTTTAATGAGCTTGCCACCGACGGTGAGATTTGAATATAATTGCCAGCCGGAAAAAGATAGTGAGGAAGAAAAATTATTGGATGTGTGTTTGCACCCGAGGGAATGGGTTTAATAATTGCCACTAAGACACAAAGGCGCTAAGCTTTGTATTCTTTGTGCCTTCGAGTCTTTGTGGCCAAAAAAATTGCTATGTATCTGCAAAGAAGAAACAGAATATTAAGAGCAACTCCTGCCATTCGCAGTTTGGTTGCAGAAACCACATTGACTCCCAGCGATTTTATCGCTCCCTTATTTATTGATGAGGGCGTTGATATAAAAACAGAGATCGCTTCAATGCCTAACTATTATAGAAATAGTTTAGATATCACTGTGAAGGAAGTAAAAGAAATGTGGAGCATGGGAATTAAATGCGTGTTGCTTTTTATTAAATGTAAGGAGGAGTTGAAAGATAACACCGGTAAAGAAGCATGGAATAAAAACGGATTAATGCAACGCAGCATAAAAGCAATTAAAGACGCCGTTCCTGAAATGGTGGTGATGACGGATGTTGCACTCGATCCATATTCATCTTTTGGTCATGATGGAATTGTAAAAGGCACAGAAATCGTAAATGATGAAACAGTGGAAGCCTTGGTGAAGATGAGTATCTCTCATGCACAGGCAGGCGCCGATTTTGTTGCGCCCAGTGATATGATGGATGGCCGCATTGGTGCAATAAGAAAAGGATTAGAAGATGAAGGTTTTACTAAAACCGGCATTATGGCTTATAGCGCAAAATATGCTTCCTGTTTTTATGGACCATTCCGCGATGCACTGGACAGTGCACCGGGATTTGGCGACAAAAAAACTTACCAGATGAATTATGCGAATCGCATTGAAGCAGTTAAAGAAGCGTTGATGGATGTGGAGGAAGGCGCTGATATAGTAATGGTAAAGCCCGGACTTCCTTATTTGGATATTGTTCGTGAAGTAAAAGATGCTGTTGATGTTCCTGTGAGCGTTTATAATATCAGCGGCGAATATGCAATGATAAAAGCGGCCGCGAAAATGGGCTGGATAGATGAGGATAAAGCAATTATAGAAACACTGACTTCTTTTAAAAGGGCGGGAGCAGATCTGATAGCAACTTATTTTGCGAGAGATGCGGTGAAGTTGATTGGTTAAAAAAATTACCGCAGAGACGCAGGGGGCGCAAAGTAACTCTGCGCCCCTGCGTCTCTGCGGTTCAAAAAAATAACATGAACATTTCAAAAAGCGAAAACTTATTCAGCAGGGCGCAGCAAAGTATTCCCGGCGGTGTAAACTCACCCGTGCGTGCATTTAAGAGCGTTGGCGGCACTCCGATATTTATGCGGCATGCGAAAGGTGCTTATTTATATGACGCTGATGGAAATCAGTACATAGATTATATCGCTTCGTGGGGGCCGATGATATTAGGTCATGCTTTTGAGCCAATAGTTAAAGCAATACAGGAAAGAGCATCTGATTCAACTTCATTTGGTGCGCCAACAGAACTGGAAATTGATATGGCTGAATTAATTATCAGCATGGTTCCTAATGTTGACCTGGTAAGAATGGTAAGCAGCGGCACAGAAGCTTGTATGAGTGCTGTTAGATTAGCAAGAGGATATACCGCCAGAAATAAAATAATAAAATTCGAAGGTTGCTATCACGGTCATGCTGATTCTTTTTTAGTGAAGGCAGGAAGTGGCATGGCCACTTTAAATATTCAAACAGTTCCTGGTGTAACCGCGGGGGTTTCGAATGATACATTAACTGCAGCGTATAATAATTTGGGTGAGGTTGAACAATTAGTGAATAATAATAAAGATGAAATCGCTGCTATAATTATTGAACCTGTTGCCGGGAACATGGGATGCATTTTACCAGCGCCTGGATTTTTAGAAGGATTAAGAAAACTCTGTGATGCAAATAATATTGTTTTCATTTTTGATGAAGTGATGACTGGTTTTAGATTAGGACAAGGTGGCGCCCAGCAAAAACTAGATATTGTTGCTGATCTTGTTACTTATGGAAAAGTGATTGGTGGTGGAATGCCTGTTGGCGCCTTTGGAGGGAAGCAAGAAATTATGCAGCACATTGCTCCATTAGGAAATGTTTACCAGGCGGGCACTTTAAGCGGCAACCCGATCGCGATGATAGCGGGTTATACTTTGCTGAAAACCTTAAAAGACAATCCATCTATTTATCATGAGCTGGAAGAGAAAACTGTTTATTTAAAAAATGGTTTGAATGAAGTGTTGAAAGACTCCGGAACGCCATATGTGATCAACCAGCTTGGCTCTATGATCAGTGTGCATTTTAGTGATAAACCTGTAACAGATTTTACTTCTTCAGCTTTGTCCGATATTGAAATGTTCAAAAAATTCTTTCATGCAATGCTGAAGCGGGGTGTTTATTTACCACCTTCCGCTTTTGAAAGCTGGTTTTTAAATAATGCATTAGCTACTGCTGACTTAGACAAGACGATTGTTGCAGCGAAAGAAAGTTTAGAAGAAATCTTATAGTTTTTTGAACCACAGAGACACAGAGAAGCATGACGTTGTGAACGCTGTGGCGCTGTGTCTCTGTGGTTCAAAAAAAAGCTCAATACAGAACAGAACGCTCAAGTGTGCGACGCAACAAAAGCTCAACAGAATTACTGCTGCTGGTTACCAAAAAAATTAATGGAATAAAAGTTCACACGGTTTTATACCAGTGTGTTTCTTAAATGCTGCAGAGAAATGCGAAATAGAAGAGTAACCTAACAATGCAGAAACATCTGTAACACTCAATCCTTTTTCGTACAGCAAATATTTTGCGTGTTCCATTCTTTGCTGCTGGTAAAAATCAAAAATGGTAGTGCCGTAGATCTCTTTAAATCCTTTTTTGAGATAGCATTCGTTGATAGCAACTTTGCGGCTCAGTTCTTTAAT
>JAQBNK010000155.1 GCA_028288595.1 Chitinophagaceae bacterium | reverse complement strand
TTTGAGCTTCCATGACACAATAATCTCGTCTCCTACGTATTGATATATTTCTCCTGAATATTTTACAATTGGGTCTGATAAATCGAAGTAATATTCTCTAAGCATTTCGAAGTACTTTACATGACCTAAACTTTCGGCTATAGTTGTAGAAGATCTCATATCTAAAAACATAAAAATTCTTTCCTCTTCTTTCGGCGAGTGATATTTCCCTGTAAAAAAATTAGCAAGAGTACCGTGTCCAATGTTTTCACTTATTTCATTATAAAAAAGTGACACACCAACCACTGTTGTGATGTAAACCACAACTCCACAGAAGACATAATTAAAAAAAAATTGCCCAGTATGAGTCCAGACTAATTTTGTAAAAACATTGGATTTAAGTTCAATAGAATTATAAATAACTCTGTTTATCAATAAAAATAAAATAATTATTGCGAGATAGATACTCGTTTTATATACAATCTTTTTAAGAAAGCTCTTTTTTACAAAGAACTTATTAATATATAAAATTTCAATTGTTCCGATCAATAGTCCTGATGTAAACGCAGTTACAGCAGCACTAAAAATGGCGGTGCCAAAATGATAAGGATTTCCTGTTGAGGGATAATTAGTCAGATTGCCAAGAAGGCTTCTTTCAAGTAGGGAATATACTATGCTATACAATAACCAAGTCGTTGCAAAGGGAAGGATGCGCGAGATATATCGATTAGCTTTTGGTGACATCATTTTAAATGAAAGAGCTAAGAATAAATATGGGATAAGATAGGTTATCTAAAACTACCCTAACTCCTAAATATAGTAAAGTTTGTTTCGCATTACCATTAAATGAGGTTTATGGGTACATGATTACTTTAATACGCCCTGACCTTCAAAAGTGCTTTAATAATAACAAAGAGAGAGAAGGCTAGAGCTTTTCAATCCATACCTTTTCTTATTAAAATATGTATTAGCAGAAAGTCCTTGCAATGCACATAAAGTAAAGTATCTTAAGATGCCAGACCACAAACAATTCTATTAAAACATCAGCCCCATGAGAATAGCTTTTATTATATTAACGACATTGTTACTTGCATTTGGACAGAGCAATGTTTTATAATTGATATAGAATACGAGTTAGGCACAATTTAGACAACCACCTCATGACAAAAAACATTATTATTTTACTGGTATTACTTCAAAATTTTTTGTTTGCACAAGCCCAGACAAAAATTATTGACATGCACATTCATTCCTATTCACAAAGTGGCTTCGGAGCGCAAGAACAGCCATTCGATTACTATGGTAAGAAAGGTGCGGCAAGTGCAGAATTGCATAGGGTTGAAACTTTCGCAGCTTTTAAAAAATGGAACATTGTGAAAGCTATGGTAAGTGGTGATCCTCAAAGCGTAGAAGAATGGGCTGCAAAAGATAGCAACAATCGGGTTATTAGGGGAATATTGATTTTTTCTCCCGACGATTATGGGTTGGACAATGTTAAGTTTGAGCAAATGGTAAAAGACAAGAAGATTGAAATATTCGGAGAAGTTGGTGCATTGTATGGTGGCACAACACTAAGCGATTCTATCTGGCAGCCTTATTTACGCATTTGTGAAAAGTATGATACTCCTGTTGCAGTACATACAGGTGGAGGTGACCCAGGGGGAACTTATACATGGTCTCCTAAAGCAAGGCTGAAAAATGGTGACCCCTACTTGATTGAAGATGTATTGGTGCGATATCCCAAACTGAGAATTTATTTGATGCATAACGGTGGAGAAGAGTGGCATGAACATGCTTTGCGACTTATGGCATATTATCCGCAATTATATACTGATATTGCTGTTGAGCTTTGGGTAGAACCTAACTCACAAAGGACAGTTACAGAATTTCTTAAAAATGCTAAACATGCAGGTTATCTTGATAGAGTAATGTATGGCACTGACCAAATGTTATGGCCTTATGCTATTGAAAAATCAATTAAATTTCTAAATAGTTTGACATTTCTCAGCAAGAAGGATAAGGAAGATATATTCTATAATAATGCAGCAAAGTTTTTAAACCTAAAAAAATAACTGTGCCTAACACGGTATTGCTGCAAATTATATTTCTAGAGTTCAGAATCAAGTACCAATTTTCCTTTTCTGCGGGTTCAGTTTCTCTTTAAGGTTAATATTAACCGTGGGAGGTATATTAGTGCAACAAAACATGGTGCTTAATCCAGCTGAGGTTATAGGCCCCTCTCTTCAATGATGCAAATAGAGAGTAGCTACATAGATCCACTTATCCATTGAACATTTTATACCGCTTAATTTTTTTATTGCGCCTGAGCTGAAAAGCATCGTAAACAGTTGGGACATCAGTGGCCCATACTTTCAGGATGAGAAGAATACAGATGATCTCAATTCTTGTAATAATACCTATCCAGAAACACAGGTTAAAAATCAAAGGTGAGTGGCATTGAATGATGACCTGTACCAGGGTAGCAAAAAGGAATAATGTCCAAAGCTTTGCTCCAAGGGAATGTGTTGCAACTTCTTTTCTGAACTTAATAAAACTAGTAACATAAATTAAAACTTCACTACCACCAAGTATCAACAATTTAATGTGATGTTCTCTAAAGAAATTAGGACATTGGATATAAGTTGCTATAGCAACACAGACAAAAAAAACTTGATCGGCAGTTGAATCCATTCGTCTTAATTTTTCCGTGGAAATATTAAGAAGTCTTGCTACTATACCATCTAAAACGTCTGTAAGAAGTCCCAGTGTCAAAAAGGAAACTGCCCAAACATTGTAATGAGGGATTTTTAAAGTACTTAGAATTATAAGTAAAAAACCTACCAATACTCTGCAATAAATCAAAACAACAGGAATTTTTTTCTTCATGTTCTTCGTTTTCCTCAGATAGCTTAGGTAACAGTAAATGAAATCCTTTTTTAAACTATATTAGGGTTACAATCTAGTTGCTTACTAAGCAAAGCACTATTGATGTGCCTTAATCAAAACCTGACCTATATGCAATTGTTCAAGTGAGGTCAATTCTATTGACATTATGTTTGCGGTATTGTTTCATTGAACTATACCTACGCAATAACGAGACCATAAAACAAAAGCCCAATGTTTAGGTCAGGCTGTGTTCCTTCAAAAACTTTTCAATAATAAGACCCCCTTATTCAAATGCATCATTCATATTTTCAGCTTCAACGAAAGCATGGTCAAGTTTGCCTCTTACCTTAGTAAATATTTTCGTAGAAAGTTTTGGTTTGTAATCCAATTCTGTAACCCATGCGATACTATTGTTTTCAAAATTTATTTTGTAGGTCAGAGGTTGTAACCCTGTACAAAGCTAATTTAACTGTGAAATTTAACATCATCCCTTCCAACAAAGTTATCTCAAAAAAAAGGCAACAATAACTCCTCTTATTATTGATATACTTTTAAAATTTACTTGCTGTAGTATACAGGTATTAACCTAATGTATCTTATTAATCGTCTGGTTTTAAGTTATCTTTAAAGCTACTTGTCCCAAAAGGTTTGTATGTTGTAATATAAAAACACACTCTTTGGTCAGCTTAAAAATGAGCGAGAAAAGAACGTTTAAAACTTATAAATCCTTTTCATGGGGAGTCTGTTTATTAGCTTGTTTTATTTTTAATCATTCCCTTTTTGCGCAGGAAACTAATAGCCAGCTTTCCGGTAAGATAATAACGGGCAAAGACGAAACACTTGCAGGCGCAACGGTTATTGCCATTCATGAGCCAACCAAAAATATTTTTAATACACAAAGCAGGGGAGACGGATATTTCCATTTTTTTAATTTGAAGCCGGGAGGTCCTTATACTATTACAGTGAGCTACACAGGCTATGAAACCATTAAAAAGGGGAATATCTTTCTGAATTTAAATTCAACCGACCATTTTATTAGTTTAAGCGATAATGAAACCATCAATTTTATTTTAAAAGAACAGATCGGTGATCTGAATGAAGTAACCGTTCGCAGCGTATCAATTAATAAAACGGGAATTAATACTGATATCACTAACCAGCAACTTCTCAGCCTTCCATCCATTTCCCGAAACCTCCAGGATTATATTCGCCTGGTGCCTCAATCTAAAGTAAATGGCGATGGGATGATCTCGCTTGCAGGACAAAGTTCCAGGTTCAATGCTTTTTTTATTGACGGCGCTAATAATAATGACATACTGGGTTTATCGCAAAGCGGCTCTAACGGAGGGCAGACAGCGTCTCCACCAATTTCGATGGATGCCATAGAAGAAATAAAAGTATTGCTGGCACCTTATAATGTTGAGTATGGCAATTTTACCGGGGGCAGTATAAATGCTATTACCCGCTCTGGCAGTAACGAAATAAAAGCAAGCGCATGGTATTACTTTCGCAATGAACAGTTGGCAGGGAGGTCGCCGGTACTCATTGAAGAAACCGGGTCGCCCGGTATTTTTGAGCGGCCGAGACTTTCTCATTTTGTAAATCAAACAGGGGGCATAAGAGCAGGCGGTCCGATTATAAAAAACAAACTGTTCTATTTTATACTTGCTGAAAAGCAATCTGAAGTAAGGCCGCAGCCGTTTAATTTTTCAGAGTACAGGGGCGCGGCTTCTTTGCAGCAGTTAAATGCGTTGGCTGACGTTTTACGCAACAAATACCAATACGAGCCGGGAAGTTTTTTAGAAAATACTGATGAGCTAAATGCGAATCGCTGTGTTGTTAAACTAGACTGGAACCCGTCTGCCAGCAATAAGTTTACATTAAGTTACCGGTATAATTTTGCAGAGCGAACAGCGACAGGTAATCCCAATGGAAGTACACTGATCAATTTTTCCAACGGAAATTTTACTTTCCCTACCACAACCCACTCTTTCTCTCTTGAGTGGAAAAAATATTTCACTCATGATGTAAGCAACCGTTTTCTCTTTACCATTACGCAAGAATCAGAGGATAAAAAATGGACTGGCAGCCCTTTCCCCAGGGTTGCAATAACGGATGGTATAGCATCTATAGGTTTTGGAAGCGGACCAGGCACAGGGTTAAGCTTATTTAAAGCAACTGATGTTACGCTATCAGATATTGTAAAGTTTGTAAAGCACAAGCATACTTTTACCGCAGGGACCGATGTGAACTTCAGTAAATTAAATGATGCTCAAATTGGCAATTACTTTGGCCTTTATCAATTCAGGAACCTGAACGATTTTATTAATGGTGCAGTTCCAACCCGTTTTCAAAGATCTTTCTCTTTGCTTGATGATCCACAGGGTGACTACACACTTGCAGCAGGCAAGTTTAAAACATTCCATGCGGGATTTTTTATCAATGATGATATTTATCTTAAAAACAACTTCAGTATAAATATTGGTCTACGCCTGGATAACAATTCTTTGCCTACCCGTATTTACGAGGATCATTTTTTTAATGACAGTGCTATCAACTTGATTTCAAAATATTATGATCTTGAAGGTGCAAGAGCAGGACAAACCATAAGACCGCATTGGCAGTTATCTCCTCGAATTGGATTTACCTATAAAATTCCCGCAGAGAATATTGTTATCCGTGGCGGCGGAGGCATTTTTACCGGGCATATACTGAATGTATGGGGCAGCGTTCTGCACCAGCGCAATGGTGTTTCCATCGGCAGCATTGATATTAACCCGCAGCAATACGGAGTAAAGTTTAATCCTGATCCTTACCATCAGCCAACGCCTCAATCACTGGGTAGTAATCCTGCAAACGCAAAAGGAGAACTAGACCTGGTGGCTAAACATTTTAAATATCCTGCTGTATTCAGATCATCTGTTACAGTGAATAAAAAAATGAAAAGCAACTGGCTGCTTTCAGTTGAAGGGATCGTTACAAAAAATATTTATGAAACAAAATATACCAATGTAAATATTCTGCCGGCAGTGAAACAATCAGCGCTTCCAGACGTACGGAATGTTTATTCATTGAATAATGGTCCCGCTCAAATTCCATTAACTGCCAGCGGTGGCAATCCTTATTCAGGGCAGGTTTTTTTAATGAGCAATAATGATAACCAAAAAGGATCATCGTACAGCA
>JAQBNK010000136.1 GCA_028288595.1 Chitinophagaceae bacterium | reverse complement strand
CAAATCTCGTGTCTCCGCTAATCGTTACATTATTAAAATTTATTTTTTCCAACAAAACTTTTGCCTCCATATTCTGGACAAACAAATGTGTAAAACACCGGAGCATTGAACGGTGAAAACTTCCATACCATTTAAAGAAAGGCTGGTCTTTTCTGAATAAAGCTGAAGCCAGCAGCAAAGGAATATTTCGCTTCTTTATTTCATTCAAATAAAAATTCCAGAAATCATATTTAACAAAAATTACCAGTAGGGGTTTTACCATGTCAAGAAAGTCGGCTGCATTTTTTTTTGAATCAATTGGTAGATAAAAAATATAATCGGCACCGGTATAATTTTTTTGTACTTCATATCCTGAAGGAGAAAAAAAAGTTAGCAGAACTTTGTATTGCGGAAATTGTTTTTTTATTTTTTCGATCAATGTCCTTCCTTGTTCAAATTCTCCAAGCGACGAGCAATGAAACCAGATAACCTGCTGATTGGTTGTTTCAAAAGCCTGCTGCAGTTTTTTCTTCCAGTTATTTCTTCCAAGGACCCAGTTGCGGGCTTTTTCATTAAAAGGGGAGACGCACCGTGCCACGACAGGATAAAGAAAAATAAAAATTTGATAGCCCAGTTTTCCCAGCATGCTGCAAAGAAACTATTATTCTTTAAACTACCTCCTTCGGTACTATGGCTTTCACCTGTTTTTGCTTAGTTTTGCCGCCATTCTCAAAAGCGATGATATGGAGCCGATTCAAATGGTGGATCTGAAGACACAATACCGTAAAATAAAAGCTGAAGTAGATAAAGCCGTAATAGATGTTTTAGAAAGCAGCGCTTTTATTAATGGTAAACCAGTGTCGGATTTTGCCAGTTCTTTATCGTTGTACCTGGGAATCAAGCATGTTATCCCATGTGCAAACGGAACAGATGCCCTGCAAATCGCAATGATGGCACTTGACCTCCAGCCGGGCGATGAAGTGATTGCCCCTTCTTTTACTTATGTAGCTACAACTGAAGTCGTTGCCTTACTAAAATTATCACCTGTTTTTATTGATGTTGACCCTAAAACGTTTTGCATAGATCCGGAATCAATTCGCAAAGCAATCACATCGAAAACAAAAGCAATAGTTCCCGTACACTTGTATGGTCAGACTGCACCGATGGAAGAAATAATGGCAATCGCTAAAGAACATAGTTTGTATGTTATAGAAGATAATGCCCAGGCCATCGGGTCGGATTATGTGTTTAAAAACGGCACTAAAAAGAAAGCCGGTACTATAGGCACTATAGGCACTACTTCATTTTTCCCCTCAAAGAATTTAGGAGGTTATGGCGATGGTGGCGCCATATTTACTGATGACGATAATCTTGCCGCAAAATTGAAGATGATTGCTAATCACGGTCAGAATAAAAGATATTATCATGAGATGGTTGGCTGTAATTCCAGGCTCGATACAATACAGGCTGCAGTATTAAATATCAAACTTAAAAAACTGGATGAATATATTGATGCCAGGAGAACTGCCGCAGATTACTACGACAAAGCATTTGCATCCTGCTCTAAATTAACAACGCCGTTTCGGGCAGCATATACAAAACATGTTTTTCATCAGTATACACTCTTATTAGAAGGCATTGACAGGGAAGGCCTGCAAAAACATCTTGAACAAAAAGGTATACCATCCATGTTATATTATCCTTTGGCAAATCACAAACAAAAAATGTTTGAATCACTGGGTTTAAAACAATTTGATCTGCCGGTTACAGAAAGCTTAAGCCCGCGGGTTCTTTCACTTCCGATGCATACAGAATTAACTGGCGAACAATTAAACTATATTACTTCCTCTGTATTGGAATTCATTAATCAATAATTATGAAGCTAGCTGTTATAGGTACCGGTTATGTTGGACTAGTTACAGGAACATGTTTTGCTGAAACGGGAAATTATGTTTGCTGTGTTGATATTGACAAAAGAAAAGTCGATAAACTCTCTGCAGGTGAAATGACTATTTTTGAACCTGGGCTTGATAAACTCTTTGCTAGAAATTTAAAAGAAGAACGTCTTGGTTTTACAACAAACCTCGCTGAAGGTATAAGCGATGCTGAGGCCATTTTCCTTGCGCTTCCAACCCCGGAAGGAGAAGATGGCAGTGCAGATTTAAGTTATGTACTCGGCGTTGCAAAAGAACTGGGAAAAATACTTAAGGAATACAAAGTAATTATAGATAAAAGCACCGTGCCCGTGGGCACGGCTGAAAAAGTAAGAGCCGCCATTGCTGAAAATTATAAAGGGGAATTTGACGTAGTCAGTAACCCTGAATTTCTTCGTGAAGGAGTTGCAGTAGAAGATTTTATGAAACCCGACAGGGTGGTAATTGGAACGAGTTCTGAACGGGCAAAGAAAGTAATGAACGAATTATATGCTCCTTTTGTCCGCCAGGGTAACCCCGTCATTTTTATGGATGAAAGATCAGCAGAGCTTACCAAATATGCAGCTAATGCATTTTTAGCAACCAAGATTACTTTCATGAATGAAATTGCACAATTGTGCGAACGATATGGTGCAGATGTAGATATGATTCGCAAAGGAATAGGGTCTGACGAACGAATTGGAAAGCGTTTTCTTTTCGCCGGAATCGGTTATGGTGGAAGTTGTTTTCCAAAAGATGTGAAAGCATTAAAACGTTCAGCAGAGGATACAGGGTATGATTTTAAAATATTAAGTGCTGTAATGGATGTAAATGAAAAACAAAAAGCACATCTTGTTTCCAAACTAAAAGCGCATTTTAATAATGATATTGCAGGGCGCCATTTTGCGATATGGGGACTGGCGTTCAAACCGAATACTGATGATGTGAGAGAAGCACCGGCATTTAAAATTATCGACGCACTGCTTGCTGAAGGAGCAACTGTATGCGGCTTTGATCCTGAAGCAATGAGTAACACAAGAAAAATTCTGGGCGATAAAATTCAGTTCGCAGAGGACCAATATCAAGCACTGGAAAATGCCGATGCTTTAATTATTGCAACTGAATGGAACGAATTCAGGACACCCGATTTTGAAAAGATGGGTATGAGTCTAAAACAAAAATCGGTTTTTGACGGAAGAAATCTCTTTGATTCTGAGTCGATGAGAAATAAAGGATTCTATTACATAAGTATTGGCAGGCCTTAATTAAATTATATGAACCCAAAGAGAATTTTGATAACAGGCGGTGCTGGTTTTTTAGGTTCGCATTTATGTGAAAGATTTGTAAATGAAGAATTTCATGTGATAGCAATGGATAACCTGGTAACGGGAGATATGAAAAATATCGAGCACCTTGTGCCACGAAAAAATTTCGAATTTTACTTTCATGATGTCACAAAGTTTATCCAT
>JAQBNK010000093.1 GCA_028288595.1 Chitinophagaceae bacterium | reverse complement strand
TATTTACAAAGATGTAATTAGTAATATCCGCAATCTCGGTACAACACGATTAATATTTCAAACATCGGGTAACCCGGATTATAATTACATAGCAGATGTACAGGATGTTCATTCTTATTGGGACTGGTACATGTCATCATCATATGTAAATGACTACACAAAACCTATGAATCCATTGCCGGATGGACGGCCATTTCTAAGCCAGGAAGTTGCCGTTCCGTACAGCATGATAGATGATGGAAGTGTGCATCCCTCATACATTCCACGTTATTGCGCCCAGGCATGGGTTGGCGATTTGGGCGTATTTGGCGGAAATAATTCTTATTTCCAGGAACATATAAGAGCTGTATCCAAATTAAAAGCAGAGAAACTTCGTTATAGCCGGCAAGCTATGCCTACTGCAGGTTTCCTGTTATTCAGCAATGTAACATGGATACAATATGCATTAACAAAACCGGTGGCGCAATGGAAACCTTTCCCGGTATATATTGGGGTTAAAGAAGGTTACCAGCCGGTGTTGGTTGGCTTAACAAGCACTCAATATGTTTTTTATGCAGGCGATAAATTAGCTACAGAATTATTTGTTGTGAATGATGACATCAGGTCAACCGGTTTTAAAAATCTTCATGCAAATATTATCTTCAAAAATGCCGCGGGAAAAATAATTTCGAGTATTCAAGAGAAGGTCGGCGATGTAGATTATTACGCCGTTAAAAAACTGCCTGTAACTTTAAAAATTCCGGCTGAAAGTATTAGAAATAACAGATATAATATTACTATTACTTTGATGGATGGCACAAAACAAGTGGGTATAAACAATTATCCCATTCGCATCATCAACAAAAGATCGATTACAAAATCTATAGACAAAACAAAACTTATCGGATTATCAGGAGTGGCTCCGCAGCTAGTAAATTATCTTAAAGCGTCGGGTTTTAATGTTACAGAAATAAAATACCTGAAAGAAAAAGCGGATGTGATTATCGTAGGCACATTCGATACAAAATCAACGAGGGAAGAAATGCAATCATTGCTCAAGCCTGGTGGAAGAATGATTGTGCTGGCACAGGGAGAAAAGGCACAACGATTTTGTAAAGAAGTGATAGCAACCTACAATGATTCGGCTGCCGCCATTATTGATAATTCCCCTAACAAAGAAAACTCCATTCAAATGGTTAGAGGGGAGTTCGTAGAAATGCTTCATTATGATAGTTCGAAAATTTTGTATAAAGGTCTGCAACCAATGGATTGGAAATGGTGGAGTACAGGAAATGCAAAGCCTGCATTTGTAACCATAGCAAGCCATAAATTAAAGGCGGAAAAAAATAACGTAATTCCCATAGGTCGTTACCTGGAGCCACATGCTTACTGGAGTGGCAACCTTGATGATATGTATAAACAGCGATTAGGTTACCCGGTTTTTGCTGTCAATTATCCCTGGGGGCAATTGGTAGTGTGTGAGCTGATCATTGAGGGAGCCATTGAGTACGATCCCAGGGCCGGTCAAACAATTGTAAACCTGTTAACTGCAGATATAAAAAAATAGAAAACATTTTTAATAAGTTTTATGAGATCACGAATAGCCTTTGTATTGATTTTGTTCTCTACATTTCAAAATGCATCAGCTAAGGTGATATTGCCGCTTTTGTTCAGTGATAATATGGTGTTGCAACAAAAAGATAATGTGGCTTTGTGGGGACAAAGTACAATTGCCAAAAGTGTTGTTATCACGACTTCATGGAACCATAAAAAATTTACTGTAGTATCAAATGCTGATGGCAGCTGGAAAATAAATGTTCCTACACCCAAACCCGGCGGTCCTTACACAATAACATTTAACGATGGAGAGGAGTTGGTACTGAATAATATTCTGATAGGTGAAGTATGGCTTTGTTCTGGGCAGTCAAATATGGAAATGCCAATAGAAGGCTGGGGAAAAATAAAAAATTTTAAGGAAGAAATTACTGCTGCTGACTTTCCAAATATCCGGCTAATTAAAGTTGAAAAAAGCACGAGTACGCAACCGTTAACACAGGCAAATATTAAAGAGCGTTGGCAACCATGTTCACCAAAAACTGTTGCAGATTTTTCGGCTGTTGCTTATTTTTTTGCACGAAATATTCAGCAACATCATAACATACCCATTGGTTTAATTCAAACTGCGTATTCAGGTACACCTGCAGAATCATGGACAAGTGGTCCGGCATTAAAAACAATGCCTGAATATGCTTCCCTCGTTGATGTTATCAGCAGTAAACCCGGTGCTCCAAACGATTCGCATATTCCAACAGTATTATTTAATGCCATGGTAAATCCATTAATTCCGTATGCCATTCGCGGAGTGATCTGGTACCAGGGTGAAGCAAACGATAGAAAAGCGCAACAATACAAAAGATTATTTCCCCTCTTGATAAATGATTGGAGAAAGAATTGGGGAAACAAAACATTTCCTTTTTTTTACGTTCAGCTTGCAAATTTTACAGAGGCTAAAGCAGAGCCGGGTGGATCAACCTGGGCAGAATTGCGGGAGGCACAATTACAAACTTTGCAAGTGCCTCATACTGGTATGGCAGTAACAATAGACATTGGCGATGCTAAAGATATTCATCCAAAAAACAAACAGGATGTTGGGTTGCGTTTAGCATTGATCGCAAGAGCAAAAGTGTATAAGGAAAAACTAGTTTATTCAGGCCCCATTTACAGATCGTATAAAATAAAAAGCGATAAAATTGAAATAATGTTTAATCATACCCATGGTGGGTTGCAGGCAAAAAACAACGACGACCTGAAAGGGTTCAGCATTGCCGGAGAAGACAAGAAATTCTATTGGGCGCATGCCCGCATTAAAGGCAATAAAATTATTGTGTGGTGCAACAAAGCAGAAAAGCCAGTCGCTGTAAGATATGCATGGGCAAATAATCCTGAGTGCAATTTGTATAATAAAGCAGGCTTGCCAGCCTCGCCATTTAGAACAGATACCTGGAAAGGAATAACAGAATAAAATTGTATAATATAACAGTCATAGCCATGCTTAAAAAAACGATTGTCGCCTTGATCTTTGTTGCAGCCGTGTTTATCAATTTCTCCAAAAATTGTATTGCGCAATCTTTTATTTTTAAGAATAACAGGGCTGATAAACTAATAACATTTGGTAATGAAAAAATTAAGCTGACACTTGATTACAATAACAAAGCAAATATTTCCTCTCTTAATGTAAATGGTAAAAACGTTATAGAAAGTAATACCGGAGTTTATTCCCAAATTAAAACTTCAACCAATACTTATTCATCTCTTGCACTTATATCTGAGCCTAAAATAGCAGTTACAAGCAAAACGGTGAAGATCAGTGATATTACTTATGGCGATAAAAATATTGTTATCAAAGAATCCTGGAAGTTTACAATAACAACCAAGGATATAGAATTTTACATTACCAGGAATATTTCAAAACCTTTTATGGTTGAAGAAGCATCACTTCCAACCTTTATTTTCAATAATATTAATACCTGGGAAGGCGCTTACCAGGATTATGGTGGGCTCGCGTGGTTTTATTTATTCAATGAAAAGCTGGCCACATATGGCGTGCACTCCAATTCATCAAGATTTTGGAACAGCCAGACTGGCAATGGTTTAAAGGTTTGGGTTGATGAAAAGAAAAAGCAGGTAGCCATGAAGTACAGCAGAACCAACGATGATAAACTTTCCTTTTCAATAACGGTTTCTGACAAACAAATGATCCCACGATTTGATAGCGGTACAAACAGGAGAAGATTTATTCGCCAACGAACAGACGTATGGGCTCCCTATAATATGCCTGCAGGAAATACCTCCGAAAGCATTACGCTTTCTTATTTTGATTTCAATGATGAATTTGGCCGCGGCAAATTTGTTGGAGTGAATGGACAACAGGTAAGTTCAGTTTTAAATACCATTGCAAGGATCGGAGTCATTGATAAGCAACATTTTGGCGGAAACAGCTGGCACACTCCTTACGGGCCCATCTGTTTGCACGAACAATACATTGCACAAATGGGCCTTGCTATAAATGATAATACTTATTTAAAAGGCTACCAGGATTGTCTTGATTTTTATCGGGATAATGCTATAAAGCCTGATGGAAGAGTTTGGCCTCGCTGGGCTTACAACAATGTCGACATCATGAAAGGGCAGGTTACTGATAAAGGTTTTTATGAAGCACAGTGGGGATTTTTGTTGGATTCAAATCCTGATCTTGTTACCAACGTTGCAGAATTGTATGACCAAACGGGGAATAAAATTTGGGTGAAAAGGCACCAGCTTTCCTGCGAGAAAGCATTGGACTGGATCATTAGAAGAGACAGTGATGGTGATGGTTTGGTAGAAATGATGACGGACAGTTACAAAGAAAAAAGAGGCAGCGACTGGATTGATATTATTTGGGCCGCCTATGAAAATGCTTTTGTAAATGCCAAACTATATCATGCATTAATAAAATGGTGTGATGTTGAAAAACAATTAGGCAACTGGGTGAAAGCAAGAGAATACGAAACATTCGCAAACAAATTAAAAACAAGTTTTAATAAAACGACAAGTAATGGGGGCTTTTGGGATGAAGAGAAAAAATGTTACGTGCATTGGCTGGATAAAGATAAAACTGTTCATGGCCGCGGACTGGTAACGCCTGTAAATTTTATGGCAATTGCTTATGGCATTTGTGATGATAGTGCAAAGCGCAGAACTATTTTAGATGAAATAGAATCTCAAATGCAAAGAGAGAAACTTTTTTTCTGGCCACTTACCATGCATTCATATGCAGCAGGTGAAGGAAATGACTGGCAGTTTCCATTTCCCGGCTATGAGAACGGAGATATATTTTTATCATGGGGCTCGGTAGCCGTGAAAGCATATGCTGACTTCAAACCGGAGATTGCGCTTAAATATGTTAAAAATGTGATGAGCCAGCATAATATTGATGGACTTGCCTTTCAGCGCTATGGACGCGAAAGGCAAAATGGATTGGGAGATGATATTCTCTCCGGAAACAGCCTGTCGGTCGTTGGGTTATACCAGGCAATATATGGGATCAACCCAAAGTATAACCGTTTTTATTTAAATCCCCATATTACTCCCGAACTGGCAGGTACAGAATTGAATTATAATTTTCGCGGGCAAAAATTGAAAATCAGCCTCATGATGAACCGGTATGCTGTTGCAACTAATAAATTCAAAATAATTGCTGATAAGGATTTTAGTTTTTATAGTGAAGGCGACGAACTTTCTTATTTTGATGGTAGCAATGCGAAAGCATCTTTTAAAATATCTGCATCCGATAACAGCAATATAACCATCGACATCATTCGATGGGATCCAGCTGAAATGCAGTGGATAGAAACATCTACAGATAAGAAGCCTAAGAAAATGATGTATACTTTTAGCGCTTTATCACCTAATGCTAATTATCAAATCACGGAAAATGGGAAAGTTGTTGAAAAGTTTAAATCTACTCCTTCAGGCAGTTTTCTGTTTAATCATGCAGCTCCGAAAGGAGAAAATAAGATTATGATCCGCAAAGGACAAACATTTTAAACATGGCAGCATTGTCAATAAGATTGATTGTCAAAAATTCTTTGTTCACATTTCATCAAGCATGAAACATTTCTCTGTAAGAACAATAATGCATTTTTTCACTACCATACTTTTGGCAATTGTTTGTTCAAACTCTTTTGCGCAACGTGTTATTCCTTTATATGGCGCTAATATTCCAAACTCACAAAATATAAATGCGGAAGATCAAATCAATGCGGATAAAAGTGTTTATTACAGAATAGTGGATCCATCATTAATTGTTTACCTGCCATCTCGCCAATCTCCAAATAATAAAACAGCAGTCATTATTTGTCCAGGCGGCGGATACGCAACTCTTCAAATAAAAAGAGAGGGCTACGATATTGCTGAAGCATTTAACAGGATTGGGGTAACAGCATTTATTTTAAAGTATCGTCTGCCTGATGATAAAACGAATACTGACAAAACAGTTGCTCCGTTGCAGGATGCACAGCAAGCCATAAAAATGGTAAGAGACAGTGCTGCAAAATGGAACCTTGATCAAGGCAAAATTGGGATTATGGGTTTTTCTGCGGGGGGACATTTGGCTTCTTCTGCCGGTGTTCATTACAAGGATGTATTGATTGATAATGCTACAAAAAAGACTTTGTGTCCGGACTTTATGTTATTGGTTTACCCGGTTATAAGTTTTGGCGAAGCATACGGCCACATTGGTTCACGTGATAATTTGATTGGTAAAAATCCGTCTGCGGATTTAATAAAATATTTTTCCAATGAGTTGCATGCTGATCAAAATACACCTCCAACATTTTTAGTTCATGCGGGCGATGATAACATTGTACCCGTTGCCAACAGCATAAAATTTTATGAGGCTTTACAAAAAAATGGTGTTAATGCAGAGCTTCATATTTATGCAAAAGGAGGCCATGGATTTGGGTCAATACCAACATTTGAAGAATGGTTTGGAAGATGTTTACAATGGATGCGAACTGCTCAACTTATTCAGTAATGATATTATGCAAGTAAAAATTCTGAGTCCGCTTTGGGGGCATGAACATTTAGAGTACAAGGCATTTTTGGATAAAATGAAAGATGCCAGCTATGATGGATTTGATACCTGGATACCAGCTGATGAAAATGAAAAAAAAGTTTTGTTCGATTATCTTCAACAAAACGAAATGTATATTGTAACGCATCAGCACCAGGCAGAAGGGAAAGACTTTAATGAATTCAAAATATCTTTTAAAAAGCATCTGCAAAAATGTGCAGAGCCTGGTCCGATCTTAATTAACTCTCACACCGGCAGAGATTATTTTTCTTTTGAACAAAATTTAGAACTCATTGATATAGCACAGGAATTTTCAGATAAAACGGGGATAACAATTGCGCATGAAACACATAGGGGCAGGCTGGGTTACAGCCCTCAAATGCTGTCTGAATTTTTTAAGCATCGAAATAGCTTTTCTATAACTGCAGATTTTTCTCATTGGGTATGTGTTACCGAAAGTATGCTGGAAAATTTTTCTGAGATTGTTAATGAAGCTATTCTTCGCAGCAAGCACATACATGCAAGAATCGGTTTTGAAGAAGGACCGCAGGTACCTGACCCTAGAGCGCCTGAATGGAGCTATGCGTTGGATATTTTTATTTCGTGGTGGGACAAGATTATTTCAGCCAATCTTGCGGCTGGATGTAAATTAATGCCAATAACAACAGAGTTTGGTCCTCAGCCTTACATGCCAACAATTCCGTTTAGTAAATTACCCGTTGCCGATCAATTTGATATAAACTGCTTTATGAAAGATTTGATAAGATCCCGCTATCATTCGTCTGGTGAATCGGATTTTTTCTTGGCTGCCCGATAATTTTTTGGTGAAACACCATTTTTAATTTTAAACAGTTTCGAAAAATAAAATACGGAGTCGAAGCCAGTTTGGTCGGCAACCTCATTGATGTTTAAATTGGTAGTTAACAATAGATTTTTCGCCCTGTTCAAGCGTAAGTTTAAATGATACTGGTTGGGTGATTCACCCGTTATTGTTTTAAAAGCCTTCCTGAAACGAGAATATCCAATAGGTAATTCTTTTAAAAGCATTGCCATGTCAAGCGGTTTTTCCAGTGATTCCTGGATTAAAAACTTAGCTTTCTCAATCAGCATGCTTGTGACATCATTATTTGTGTTATCATATAACGAAACGGAATTAAGGATAGCCAAAATTTGCAATGTAATTCCAGCGATTACTTGTGGGTACCCCCGTGAACCTTTTTTAACAGTATCAAAAAGGTGGGTAAAAAGCGATAGTAATTCCTGATTATAGCCTACATGGATAAAGGGATTTTCAGAGGACGAAAAATTTTTATGCATTAATTCGTGAGAAAATTTTCCATTAAATCCCACCCAAAATTCTTCCCATCCTGAATTCAGATCCGGTTTATAGCGATGCCAGACTCCTGGATAAAGAAAAAAACAAGTGCCTGCTTCAACAATAGTCGACTTTGTTTTAGCGGATTCAAATGTTCCTCTGCCTTTTGATATAAAGATGATATTGTACGAATTTAAAACCCTGCCGTTATACCAGTTAAAGGCATGATCTTGAGGATGTCCTTCATTGTTTGGGTAAACCTGTTTAGGGTAAATTTTATTATAACCAAGGTTGGTAATATACAATCCCCAATTTTCTTCAATGGCACTAATATTTAAATATTTGAAATAATTTTTCACATCTGCAAGCTATTTTATTTTGATGCTAAAAATGTCAAAAAGAACAAAAAAACGCATTAGAACTACAAAAGTACAATAGTGGCAAGATGTAGATTTGAAATTGCATCTCTTCAAAAAACGATTCACTCTTATTATTATTGCCATGTGTAAAATGATCTTGCAATCATCCCTCAAAATAAAGTTCCCTGTTTTAGCCATTTTTAGTTTCGCATGTTCTATGGCTTTAGGCCAGCAGGTAAAAATTAATGGAACAGTTTTATCCTCCACTGATAAAACTCCGTTAAAGGGTGCAACCATCCATCTCATCAAATCAAATAAGGGAACTCAAACAGATGAAAGTGGTAAATATGCTATCACTGCAGACAGGGGAGAAGAATTAGTGATCTCTTTCATTGGATACAATTCATACCAGGTATCAATAGAAAATAAGTCAGTTATCGATATTGAATTGGTGCCGGTTTCCGGTTCATTAAATGATGTGGTTGTAACAGGATTTACAACACAAAAAAAATCTGACGTAACTGCCGCTATAAGTAGCATAACCGGTACTGAGATTTTAAAATCGCCTGTATCTAATGTTTCCAACGCACTTGTGGGAAGGGTACCTGGTATTATTGCCCAACAAAGTTCAGGCCGGCCTGGGATGAATCAATCTGACCTGTTTATTAGAGGCAGAGTGTCAAGTGATGCCAAGGCACTTATAGTTATAGATGGTATAGAAAGAGAATCTTTTGGCGATATTGATCCCAATGAAATTGAAACGATCACTGTTTTAAAGGATGCAGCGTCGACTGCCATGTATGGTATTAAAGGTGCAAATGGAGTTTTTGTTATCACTACAAAAACAGGTAAAGATGGAAGACCCCGGGTCTCTTTAACCAGTAATGTTGGAATACAAGGTTATAGATCGTTACCTCCAATTTTACCAGCATATGAAAGTGCGTTACTGCACACAGAAGGCCAGATAAATATTGGCCAAAGTGCGAACCGGCTTTTTTCAGATAATGATCTTCAGATATTTAAAGATGGAAGCGGTGACCCGCTTTTATATCCCGATGTAAATTGGTATAAGGCACTTACCCGTAAGCATTGGATGCAAACGCAAAATAATATTAATGTTTCCGGCGGGTCAAAGTTCGCGAAATATTTTACTTCTTTCGGACAGACATTTGAAGACGGTATGTTTAAGGATCTGCCGACACGTTCCCATGTTGGAACAACGCCATCTTATACCCGTTACAATTACCGGGCGAATGTTGATTTTAATATAACCCCCTCTACTGTAATTGGTGTTCGTGTTTCAGGGCGTCTTGAAAAAAGATATGCACCCAGCGGTATTTCAACTCCTGCAGATTGGAGAAAAGCATGGGCACAGGGTGAAGAAGCATTTGTTAGCCGGATACTTTTTATTCCTTCATGGGGTTTGCCTTTCTATCCGGAATATACCCAGAATCCATTTAATGGATTGTCATTTTATAACCAGATAGAAGATGCCGCAAGATTAGGAACAAATACATTTAATCCTTATTCAGTATTAACAGGCAGCGGATATTTTGCATGGAATAATGATGTTAGTGAAAACATAGTAAGCATCAATCAAAAACTTGATAAGGTAACAAAAGGATTATCTGTTAAAGGTGTTTTTGGTTACACAACTGTAACAAGTACAGTAAGATTTCAGGCAGGAACTTATGCAAGATATAACCTGGATAGAAATACAAAAGCCATAACACAGATCGCGGGAACAGACGGGTCGCTGGCGGTTCTTCGTTTTCAGAATTATGGAGATCAAAAAACATCATTGCAGCTTTTTGTGAACTATGACAGGGCTTTTAAAGATCATAATATATCCGCCAATCTTATAGGCACCCGTGATCTTCGTGAACTTGAAGGATCAGCCGGTGCATTATCTGCGCCGTATGCAAACCAGGGGCTGATTTTTAATTCTACTTATAATTACAAACGAAAATATTTTATCCAGTTAAATGGTTCTTATAATGGTTCTGAGAATTATCCAAAAAATCACCGGTATGGATTATTCCCTGCTTTATCTGCAGGCTATACACTTACCAGGGAAAAATTTATGGAGAAATTTACCTGGATAAATAACATAAAGCTGCGTGGTTCTATTGGATTATCTGGTATACCGGGACCTTTTTCCCGATTCCTGTATTTAGACGCATATGGTGGTGGGTCATCCGTATTTTTTGGTACTAACAACACACAGGTTCCAACGTATGCAAATACACAAATTGGAAATAATGAAATAAGCTGGGAAAAATCTTTAAAGAGAAATTTAGGAATAGAAACCTCATTTTTTAAAGACAGGCTCCACGTGAATTTTGATATTTATGATGATAAAAGATATGATATGGTATTGCCCCGGAATAATACCAGTTATGCTTATTACGGGTTAGGGTTACCTCCGGTGAATTACGGTAAGAATTATAATCATGGTTATGAAGCAGAGATCACACACAGTAACAGGATCAAAAATTTCACTTACTCGATAAATGCTCAATTAAGTTATAATAAGAATAAAATTCAGATTACCGATGAAACAGTACAGCTTCCTGATTATTTAAAAAATGCCGGAACCTCTATCGGGCAAATGAGAGGTTACAGAGTGCTTGGGTTTTATAAAGATGATGCTGATATTGCTGCCAGCCCCTTGAATAAGGTTACTTCTAACAAATCTATCCCCGGTGATTTTAAATATGCCGATATAAACGGCGATGGTGTTATTGATAATTTAGACCAGGCACCTATCGGGTACTCTAACATTCCTGAATATGTTGGAGGATTAAGTTTTTCACTAGGGTATAAAGGAATCTCTGTAAGTGTATTATTCCAGGGAGTAACCCATGTTAGCTCAGACCTTATTTGGTATAGTAGTGGCACTAATCAATATTATGAGCAAATGTTAGGGAGATGGACACCGGCCAATCCTAACCCAACATGGCCTGTAATGAGGCCCGGAAATCAGCCGGGAGGAAATCCAAATGAAACTACTAATGATTTCCTTTTACAGGATGCATCTTATATCAAATTGCGAAATGTACAGATCAGCTATTCTCTTCCTAAAAGTTTTACGAACAGGTTAAAGATGCAAGGCATCAGTATTTATGCAAATGGTCAGAATCTTGCTACCTGGACAAAATTTTACGGGTTAGATCCTGAGAACTATACAGTTCCTGTTGGCCTGGAAAGTAAAAGAACCGCATATCCATTAACCCGTGTTATAAACCTAGGTCTGAACGTACAGTTTTAATTCTTAGCATTATGAAATCATTATCTTATATAACAGTAATTATTTGTTCGTTTTTTTTCACGTCCTGCAAAAAAGATTTCCTCCAGAGAAACCCAAGCGTTCCTATCGACCTGGAAAAACTATTTGGCGATCCCAAACTCGCTGCCGGCTTTGGAGATAATTCGTACAGTTTTTTAATTAATGATTATGCACGCCTGCAGGCCGGTCACCAGGGTACGACCGGCGAATTCACTGACGAAGCCGTTTCCAATACCGGGATCACACCGGTAAGTTTAATGAACACAGGGCAATTTTTAAATCCTAACGCTGTTGATGTATCCTCTACCTATTCAACAATGTATAAAGGCATACGTAATGCCAATTTTATGCTGGCTAATATCGATCGTGTTCCGTGGACATCAGATTATAATCCTTCCTATATAAAAGGCGAGCAACTTTTCTTAAGAGCTTTTTTTTATTTCGAGTTGATGAAACGTTATGGAGGTGTAGTACTGTTGGATAAGGCTGAAACGGTTAATGAGTCAGGATTGGATCTTCCAAGAAGTTCCTACGATTCAACTCTTGCATTTATCTTAAAAGACCTTGATGCTGCATCGGCTTTACTGCCAACTGACTGGGCTATCCCGTCTAAAGATTATGCAAGAGCAACTAAAGGGGCTGCTCTTGCATTAAAGGCAAGAGCCTTACTACATGCTGCGAGTCCTTTAAATAATCCCAGCAATGATCTATCAAAATGGAAGGCTGCTGCAAATGCTGCAAAGGCAGTTAAAGATATGAACATGTATCGTCTAATGCCCAGTTATGACAATATCTTAATCATGGCCTCTGACCCCGAATATATCATGATAAGCATTAAGGCACCAAGAGTATGGGTAGGATATATCAACGATTTTCTTGCACCGCCGAGCACCAACTTTTTAGGGCAACAAAGCCTTATTTCACCTACACAAAACCATGTTGATCTATACGAGATGAAAAATGGTATCCCCATATTCGATCCGGGATCCGGTTACAACCCGCAGACCCCTTATTTAAACAGGGATCCTCGTTTTTACACAAATATTATTTATAACGGTCAGACATGGCAGGCTAAAACAGTAGAAACATTTACAGGGGGAAAAGATGTATCAGCGACAAATAACACTTTTACCAAAACCGGATATTATGTAAAGAGATTATGGCCCGAGGTGATAAAAAGCACAGGCGGATCACAAACACTCAATTACATTTTTTTAAGGTATGCAGAGGTGCTTTTAAATTATGCAGAAGCATTAAATGAATCTGATGGCCCTGTTACAGAAGTTTATAATGCTGTAAATGAAGTCAGACTACGAGCAGGAATTGCTGCGCTGCCTGCCAATTTATCTCCGGATGCCATGCGCAAAAGAATAAGAAATGAGCGTGCTGTTGAATTTGCTTTTGAAGACATGAGATGGTGGGATATTCTGCGGTGGAAAAAAGGGGTTGAAATAGTTGCTCAACCTATGAAAGGAATGAGCATCACAAAGACCGGTACAACCTTTACTTATACAGTTATAACCTTGCCTTCCAATTATCAAAAAACATTTCTTGATTATATGCATTTGTATCCAATCCCATTAAGTGAGATTTTAAAAAGTGCCAGTATATTAAAACAAAACCCGGGCTGGTAAAGAAACCTGCGATAGCATAAAATCTAAATAAAAAAATTACAATGAGATTTATAAAGTACTATTTGCTTTTTGTATCAGCCTTCATGGTATTGGAAAGTATTGCGCAGAAAGAAAAGTCTACAACTTTTAATGGAAAAATAGTAACGGTAACTAACATTCCTTTGGCTGGTGTGATCATAGAAGTTCAGGAAAAAAACAGGCATGGCATAAGTACTGCAAACGGTACATTTTCTATCAAAGCAAACGCTGAGGACGTTCTTAATTTTAGTAAAGATGGATTTGTTAGTACGCAACGAACAGCCGGCGATGCTACCCGGTTAAGTGTTGTTTTACAAGAAGCTAAAATACAGGGAGGAGAACATGACATCGTTGAGATTCCCTTTGGAAGAAGACCAGCCAGAGAATTGACTTATGCTATATCAAATTTAAATGCTGAAGCTTTACCACATATTCCAGTAAGCAATGTTGCTACTTTATTAGGTGGCCGGCTTTCGGGATTATATGTTCAGCAAGTATCTAATGGTCCGGGAAATGATAACACACAACTTCAGGTCAGAGGCAGATCCACTTACAATGCCGGTAATCGTCCGCGCTATTTGATTGATGGCATTTATAGAGATATAACTGATATTGATGTGAGTGAAATTGAAAGTATCACAGTATTAAAAGATGCACCAGCATTGGCGTGGTACGGCCTTAATGGAGGTAATGGCGTTGTAATGGTTACAACAAAAAAGGGCAGTGGGAAAAAGATGTCGATCAATTTTGAAACCCAGTTGGGATACCAGCAGCGGACAAATATTATTGATCCATTGAGCTCCTACGATTACGCAACACTTTATAATGAAGCATTAACCAATGAAGGTAAACCTGCAGCCTATTCACCTTCTGCGCTTCAGGCATACCAAAACAATAATAACCCTTATAAGTTTGCGAATAATAATTACATAGATTCATTTCTTAAATCTTCATCTCCTGTTAGCCGGTATGCATTATCTGTATCCGGCGGAA
>JAQBNK010000074.1 GCA_028288595.1 Chitinophagaceae bacterium | reverse complement strand
CCATGCATTACGCCAAAGCGTGCATTCAAAAAAAATAAAGCTACCAGCATTGCCGGCATTATAATAAAAGAAGCAACCAGGAAAAAAGGGAAGGATCGTTTTTGTGCAGATAACTGTTGCATAGAGTACGTTGGGTTATTGTAAAGTAGCCATTAAAACCCTTTGATCAAAATGAGGAAAACATCACTTTGAAAATTTGGCACGGCAGTTGCTTTTCATCATTTATACCCGATCAAAAAGCTTGTTTAACCTTATAAATGAAGAATTTATGTCTACCAGTTCAAACCTCATCAACCGTTTTTTAATCATTAGCGGGATCAAATTAACCAGCGGAATAATTAATAATTCTGTTAAACAAATAGAAGAATTTTTAAAACTGAATAATTTCAGGGAAGATGCCAATTCTCTTGCGGGGATGTTCCGGTATTATTCAAATCCCTATTCACAGGATAAATCAACCACAGTGCTTTCAATCAGCGCCACAGGAAAAGTAAATAAGATCAAATATATACAGTAAGGAAAAATTCAACAGCCAGGAAATGAAAAAGAAGGTCTCAGTGATGAAGACCTTTTTTATTTCCTGTTCTTATTCTTTGGCTCTTACCATAGTTAAAATTGTAGCAACTGCTACTGTTTCATTTGTTTCATCATAAACATCAACATACCATTTTACAATTCCTTTCGGGATATCACGGGGTTCTTTTTTTTCCTGTTTGATCTTTTCTTTCACCGTTAATTTTACACCGATGGTAGCGCCTGCGTAAACGGGTTTCACAAAACGCAGCTCATCAATTCCATAATTCAATAGAACAGGTCCTTTCTTCGCATCAACAAATAAACCGGCGGCAGCACTTAAAATAAAATAACCATGTGCAACGGGTTTCTCAAACAATGTATCCGCCAGTGAAGTATGATCTGTATGTGCATAAAAATGATCCCAGCTCAGATTTGCAAAATTCACAATGTCTGCTTCTGTTATCGTTCGCCTGGCGGTAATTAAAGTCTCACCAATTTTTAATTCTTCAAAATATTTTCTAAAAGGATGAATGTTATCTTCTGTTTGTTTTGCATTAGCCTGGTATACCTGCCCGATAGCAGTAATAGTTGTTGGTGAACCCTGTATAGCAACACGCTGCATATAATGTTTAACACCACGCACACCACCCATCTCCTCACCATTTCCTGCACGGCCGGGTCCGCCATGCACAAGTAAAGGGAGGGGCGAACCATGACCGGTACTTTCCTTGGCATTTTCACTATTTAAAATATGAATGCGGCCATGATGCGTCGCTGCGCCAATAACAAAATCCCTTGCGATGTTATCATCCGATGTTACAATAGAACATACCAGCGAACCCTTGCCCATCTTTGCCAGTTCAATTGCTTCTTCCAGGTTTTTATAAGGCATTAAAGTAGATACGGGTCCAAACGCTTCTATCTCATGTGCCTCTTTTGTAGTCAAAGGATTTTCATTCAACAATAAAAGCGGGCTCATAAAAGCGCCTTTCGCTGCATCAGCATCAATCAGTTCAACACTATCAAGAGAGCCATAAATTATTTGTGATGATGCCAGCAGTTTCTGAACCTGGCCCATTACTTCTTCTTTTTGTGATTGCCCTGCAAGAGAACCCATTCTTACTTTTTCGTTCAGCGGGTTACCGATAGTGGTTTGTGCCAGTGCTTTTCCTAAAGCGATCTGAACATCTTCAATTAAATTTTGCGGAACAAAAATGCGCCTGATGGCTGTACATTTCTGTCCAGCTTTCACCGTCATTTCTCTTCTTACTTCCTTTATAAAAATATCGAACTCAGGCATTCCGGGTGTAACATCTTCAGCCAGTACAATACAATTAAGTGAATCAGCTTCCATGTTGAAACTTACATTTTCGTTCAACACCGCCGGCGTACTTTTTAGTTTTAGACCAGTAGTTGCAGAGCCCGTAAAAGTAATTGCATCCTGAGATCTTACATGATCCAGCATATCACCGGCGCTTCCGCAAATAAGCTGTAATGCGCCAGCAGGTAAAATTCCGGAAGCTGCTATTTCTTTTACAACCGCCTCTGTTAAATAAGATGTGATGGTTGCCGGTTTTACGACTGCAGCTACCCCGGCCAATAGGTTCACTGCGATCTTTTCAAGCATACCCCACACCGGAAAATTGAATGCATTGATATGAATGGCAATTCCTTCTTTCGGTACTAATAAATGATGGCCCATAAAACTGCCGTTCTTTCCCAGCATGTGTGGTTCTCCATCCAGACAATAAGGAAGGTCCGGAAATTTTCTTCTTAATGATGCATAAGAAAATAAATTACCGATACCACCTTCAATATCGATCCAGCTATCTGCTTTCGTAGCGCCAGTCTGGTAGCTCACACTATAAAATTTATCGAGATGCTCCCTTAAATGCAGTGCCAGTGCTTTAAGCATTAGTCCCCTTTCCTGGAACGTCATTTTCCGCAATGCGGTGGTGCCATTTTTTCTTCCGTATTCAAGTATAGAAGCAAAGTCTAATCCTTTGGTTGAGGCATAAGTAATTGTTTCACCGTTTACTGCATTGGTTAATGCCTGCCCTTCCCCATCGCCGGTGATCCACTTTCCCAGTATGTAATTTTCGAGTTTGTTCATGACAATTATTCGGAATTGAGTGAGTCGATTAATCAGCTAAGTTATTTAAAACTAATAAGCGTAAGCCGTACAAATCAGATTTATGAAACCGGTATGATAAGGTAAATAATCGCGGAGTTGTGAAATTGTTGAATTGGGTTAATTTCGCCGCTATGATCCAGCAATTATCAGAACAGGAACTCATCAGGAGGGAAAAACTTGAACAACTTAAAGAATTAGGTATTGATCCTTATCCTGCCCCGCTTTACCCTGTCTCTCATTATTCAACAGATATTAAAGCCGGTTTTTCTGAAGATAGTAAAGAGCATTATGCGAATGTTACTGTGGCTGGCCGCATTATGAGCCTGAATGATAAAGGCAAGGTCTTCTTCATTAAAATACAGGACGCAAAAGGCATTATCCAATTATATGTAAGAAAAGATGATGTATGCCCTGGTGAAGACAAAACATTATTTGATAAAGTGATCAAGCACCTGATCGACCTGGGAGATATCATCGGTGTTACCGGTTATGTTTTTATTACTAAAACAGGTGAAACTTCTGTGTATGCTCAAACATTCACTATCCTCACAAAATCATTAAAACCTTTGCCTGTTGTAAAACGGGATGAAGAAGGAAATACTTTCGATGCAGTTACTGATCCTGAATTTCGCTACAGGCAGCGTTATGCCGATCTTATTATTAATCCTGATGTAAAAGAGACGTTTGCAAAACGCACGAAGCTTATCAATACCATCCGTGATTTTTTAAACGAGCATGGCGCACTGGAGGTAGATACTCCTGTATTGCAGGCGATACCGGGCGGCGCTGCTGCGAGACCTTTCATCACACATCATAACGCTTTGGATGTTCCTTTTTACCTGCGTGTCGCTAATGAACTTTATTTAAAAAGACTGATCGTTGGTGGTTTCGACTGGGTGTATGAATTCAGCAGGAACTTCAGAAATGAAGGAATGGACCGAACACATAACCCGGAATTTACTATTCTGGAATGGTACACCGCTTACAAAGATTATTTCTGGATGATGAATGTGACGGAGCGTTTACTTGAAACAGTTGCTATGGCGTTACACGGCAAAACCGAATTAACCGTTGGCGATAAAACGATTGATTTTAAAGCACCCTTCAAACGTGTTACGATATTCGGCGCCATACAGGAAAATACCGGCATCGATGTAAGTAATATGAATGAAGCGGAATTAAGAGGCGTTTGCCGGCAATTAAATATTGCTGTTGAACCAAGTATGGGTAAAGGAAAATTAATAGATGAAATTTTCGGCGAAACATCAGAAGCAAAATATATTCAGCCAACATTTATTATTGATTATCCTATTGAGATGAGCCCGCTCACAAAAAAACATCGTGATAAACCAGGGCTCGTTGAAAGATTTGAACTGATGATCAATGGAAAAGAAGTTGCCAATGCTTACACCGAATTAAATGACCCGATCGATCAGCGGGAAAGATTTGAAGAGCAGGTAAAATTAATGGAACGGGGAGATGCTGAAGCGATGTTTATTGACTATGATTTTTTAAGAGCATTGGAATACGGAATGCCGCCAACATCGGGCATCGGTATTGGTATTGATCGTTTATGCATGCTGATGACAAATTCTCCTTCCATCCAGGATGTATTGTTGTTTCCGCAGATGCGGCCAGAGTGGGGCAACCAGGAAGAGAAAGAACAAGTATAAAATTGAAGGTCGATCTTCGATTTCTTTAAGCTCCAAACTGCCTGAGATGATGATCCAGGTGTTTATAATTTAAAATGCCCCACTGTTCGGCGGTCATTTTTCCAAAGAAGGGATGTATATGTGAGGCGATCAGATCCTTATCGGCGATTACAAGCCGGTGGATAAGTGTTTCAAGTTTCTGTTTTTCCTGTTCAAACTTTCTCTCATTTTTTACAACGAACTCCGGCGCAGTCGGTAAACTTTTCTTAAAAGGTTTTTCCTCCAGCAATTGTTTCTTAGCTATTTTTCCAAACAGGAAACCAATAAAAGATTTCTTTAATTTTTTATCTCCCAAAGCGATCTCGGTTGGTGCCTGGCAGTGGGCGACCATTTGAGCAACGCTCATTTTACCCCATAAAGGTTTGGTATCGGCAGAAAGATTAGATACCCTGTTCAAAATTTCATCTGCAACGCCGGGTTCGAAAAGATTTTTATTGATCATCATAATAAAAGTTAAGGCCACAAGAAACAAAAAAAATGAATTGGCTGTATGCTTTCATCCTCATTACTATCTTCGTTCTATGGTTTTTGATGATGAATATTTTATGCAGCAGGCCCTGAAAGAAGCACATCTCGCGTTTGAAGAAGATGAAGTGCCCGTGGGTGCCGTCGTGGTAATGAATAACAGGGTGATAGCGAGGGGACATAATATGGTTGAAAAACTAAAAGATCCCACTGCACATGCAGAAATGATCGCACTTACTTCTGCTTTTAATTACCTCGGCGCTAAATATTTACCGGAAGCGAGTTTATATATTACTGTTGAACCGTGTTTAATGTGCAGTGGCGCAATTTACTGGAGTAAATTAGCACGCATCATTTATGGAGCATCTGACCCAAAGAACGGTTACCTACATATCACGAAAGAAAACTCGCCGTTCCATCCCAAAACCGAATTAGTAAAAGGAATACTTCATCAGGATTGTGCAGCATTGATACAACAATTTTTCAGAGGGAAAAGAGAATAATTCTGAATTCTGAATGCTGAATCAGTAAAGTTCGCTTTTCCATTCAAAATTTATCATTCAAAATTCAACATTATTTCTTCTCTCTTTTCTCTTCAGTTCCCTCTCTCACCATTTCCAGCATTTCAAAAATCTTTGACCGGATCACTTGTCGCCTTGAATGCAATATCACATGTGGCTCATCTTTAAATATCATAATATCAAGGAAAGGAACTTTAACCAGGTGTTCTCTTGCAAAACCTGCATTCGAAGTTTTGATCAGCGCATCATTTTCACCCTGCATATACATGACAGGAACATTAATTTTATTCCAGAGCGGAAGCATTTTGCGCAGCTCGTTTTTATGCGTCATTTTTTCCCTGTTCGCTGAAATGATCGCACGGGGAAGTATCCAGTTAATTACCGGGTTTTCTAATGAGGGCGCAATTTT
>JAQBNK010000057.1 GCA_028288595.1 Chitinophagaceae bacterium | reverse complement strand
TTCTCTTTGTATTTTTCTTTGAGATTTTCCCAGGCATAACAAACTTTCTTTTCTATCAATCTTTTGATAACAGGATAAACATTGTTAATATCCAGTATCTGTTGTATCTCATCAATTTTTAATTCCTGTTTTATTTGCAAAGCTTCCGCAACGAGATATTCCGAATCATCAAGATCAGAGAAATCATCCCCGCGGTTTTCGTTCCATGATAAAATGGTTTCACTTGATAATTTCAGGTTCGCGGGAACTGCGGCATTCATTACTTCACCTTCACTGCACATATAATATTCGGCGATCCATTGCCAGAGCGATAATTGTGTAACGGAAACAACCGGCTCTTTATCTAAAATATTCAAAACGGGTTTTGGATCGAATGCAGGTGGCTTTTGGGTTGATAAGGATTTGATAATACCTGCATATTTTTTATTTCTGCCGAGTACAACTTCTACTCTTATACCGGGTTGTGCTGCAGGCTGCATTTCGGGCGGCACTGACCATGTATAATTTTTTGGGAGCGCCAGTGGAATGATGACCTCAGCATAAAGACCCCGGGATTTTTCTGGCGGTGAAAACATGTGATAATTCAAAAGTAAAAAAATTAAAAATAACGTTAACTAGTCAAGAACTGTTTTTGAATTTTACTTTTCAATTTTGACTTTATTCTTCCATCTCATCAGCCCCGCTTCCATTATGGAATATACTTTTTGTTTCAGCGCCTTAACATCTTTCATTGTATAATCATCAACCGGTATTTCATCAAGATAAACTACGCGGCATGGCCCTGGAGTTAACTCGAAAAGCCCCCGGTAATGCATGCGGTCAAGCGTATCGATAAACAAAATGGGTTTGATGGGAGTTTGCGTTTCTATTGCAATACGAAAGGCCCCATCAAAAAAATCTTTTAGTGGTTGGCCGGTTTCATTAAAAGTGCCCTCAGGAAAAATAAATATAGAGATGCCGTGGCGAAGGGCCGATTTTAATGCTCTTACACTTTTTGCTCTTTTATCGGTATTGCCGCGTTCTACAAGGATAACAGCGGCCTTGTATATCTGCCCAAAGACGGGAAGCTTTACCATCTCTGCTTTCCCAAGTACACGCACCGGCTGGTGTATGCTCATAACAATAGGAGGTATATCCATGTACGAGATATGATTTCCTACGAAAATGTATTGGCGGCTTTTATCATGAGGCGTTTCATAAATTTCTTCATGCAGAAGTCCGGATGTTAAATACCAGGCATGACCCCACAAACTGCACAGTTTATAAATAACATTTGCTGCTTTAATATTTTGTGTTAGGGCAAGGATAATAATAAAAGGGAAAACGACCAGCATAATAATGATGAACCATAGTAGCGCCCAGATGCAATAAATTATTTGTAAAAATCTGTAACCGGCCCTCATAGAGATAAAGGTAACAGATACAAAATGAACCATGAGACCTTGTTATCATATTGCAGGGTAGAAAACTTAGAAAATTAGTTTTATATTAATGCGAATATTATAAGACTATGCTGTCAAAACCACACCGTTCACGAATAACTGAAAATCAAAGGCAACATGTATATATTGAAAGAGACTGGAAAGAATACCTCGGAGAATCTGCGCTTATTATTTTCAGCGTTTTACTGGCGCTGGTATTAACAGAGGTAATTAACAGTCTTCACGAAAAAGAAAAAACAAATACGTTATTAAAAAATATTCATAATGAGATCAACCGGAATAAAGGATTTGTAAAAGAGATGCATGCATACAATTTACAGGTTGTTAAACGTATCGATTCCGCTTTATATGCAGGTGAAGAACAGCAGGGGTTAATTGATAGCGGTGAATTTCATTATAAAAAACTGATGTCACATGGAGTACTTTATCGCAGCCTGGAAGATGTAGCCTGGCAGGTTGCAATGAATAATAATATTTCTTCTAAAATTGATTTTGAAACGATAGCACTCTTAACTAACCTCTATAATGAGCAGCAAAAAATGATAAAAGTAGAAGCTGAAGTTGCCAAAATATTATTGTCTTACGAATCCAGGGATCCTGCAAAGCTGCACCAGACGCTTCTGCTGGTGCGGGACAATTATTATGGCTGGGGCATCGACCGCGAACCTGAATTGCTAAAAAGTTATGATGAGGCCCTTGTTAGATTAGACCAGTACTAAGACAAGTATAATTATTCAAAAAATATTCTTACTGTTTGATAGAACCAGTTATTCTGCATGGAGGAAGACTGTGCATTCATCGTTTCATTAAAGCCCTGTAAACCAAACAGGCCAGCCATGTTGCCCTTGTTTACTGCTATCTCTAAAAAGCCTGCAGAGTTAAACCAGGCCAGCTTTTCTCCATCAGGTACGTCTGCATAATTAGCTGAGAGTTTGTTGATTATTTCATTCCTGGTAAAAACAATTTTGAATGAACGGCCCTTCCGGTGTTCTTCAAATTCATCACGGGTAATGTTAACGATCACATTCTCGAACCGGTCGATGAAGATGATTTGTCCTTCCATCCAGTCTGGTCCTATTGTACATCGAAGCGGATAACTTTCTACCAGGTAGTCCAGCTGTGTTCCAATGTTTTCCAGCAACTGTCCCTTGCTAATATTTCCAAATGCATAAGCAATCGCATGTGTATAATCCAGCGTAGTGGCAGAATCCCGAAGGTCAACGGGTATACTTACGAGTTCTGCGGGTTTCTGGCCGATGATCATGGTAAGTAATCCATTATCGGGGCATGCGATATATTGATTATTGTGCCTTGCGATAAGGATATGCGGGCTCGAATTTGAAAACAGGTTTACGAGGATGAGATGGTATGTATCCTTAGGAAAATACCTGAAACTATTGCTGCATAAATAAGCTGCCTGCGGATAATTAAAAGGAGACAGGTTGTGCGAAATATCAACAATATTAAAAGCTGGCTGTAAAGACAATATCTGTCCTTTAATTGCGCCGGTAATGTAATCGTCCTGGCCTATATCTGTTGTAAGGGTTAGTATCGGCATGTTAGAAACAGGGCAAAATTATCGTAATAATCCGCCGCGATTAAAAAGAATGTTATTGCTTAAAACAAAATCTGTTTTTTCAATTCTACCGGTGAATTAGCAATAGGTGAAAAATAACAAATGTCTAAATGATACGGCACATGCCACGAGTGTGAATAATAAAGTGGCAAAGGAACGTATTCCTCCTTTTCATTTTTTACTATGGCCATATACCATCCTTCATTTGTAGGAAAGCTGGTGAGGCTGGCTGGTGTCCAATCCATACATTTAATTTGCATGGCAATAATAGCAGAATTTAATGACACCAGCTGAAAAGGACAGAGCATAAATGGAAAACGAATTCTAATTCTTGCAGCAATTTCAATACTTTTAAAAAAGCTCGTTTCAACTCACAGTTTAGTTTATAAACCCTGCCAAATGAATAAAAGAACAGTTTTCTTATGGTCTCTTGTAATTGCTTTAGGAGGATTTCTTTTTGGTTTTGATACGGCAGTAATTTCCGGTGCCGAACAAGCCATTCAAAGATATTGGGCTCTGTCTACTTATCAGCATGGTCTTACCGTATCGATAGCCTTAATAGGAACGGTTATCGGCTCTTTGCTGGGAGGCCTGCCTTCCGATCGTTTGGGCCGCAAGAAAACACTTTACCTCGTTGCGATCCTATATCTGGTTTCCGCCTTAGGAACAGCGATGTCTACCAACTGGTACAGTTTCCTCATCTTCCGTTTTCTTGGCGGATTGGGTGTTGGAGCATCATCTGTAACGGCGCCAATTTATATCTCAGAAATATCGCCGGCTAACAAAAGAGGAAGACTGGTGGGGCTTTTCCAGTTTAATATTGTATTTGGAATTGTAATATCCTATTTATCTAATTACCTGATAGGCCAGACCGGTGAGCAATCCTGGCGGATGATGCTTGGTATACAGGCCGTGCCTGCATTTATATTTTTTGTTCTTCTTCGTTTTGTTCCCGAAAGTCCGCGCTGGCTTGTTTTAAAAAGAGGAAAAACAGAAGAGGCCCGCAAAATCTTATCCGTATCTGACCCGGAAAATGTTGATAATATTCTGGCATCAATGAAACAAAACTCGGAAGAAAACAAATCTGGTATCCTGGATAATTTGTTTTCAAAAAAATACAAGACGCCCGTTATGCTGGCTATTTTGTTTGCCGTTTTTAACCAGGTATCAGGAATAAATGCGATCATTTATTATTCGCCCAGGATATTTGAAATGACTGGATTAGGAACGAGTTCATCGCTTTTATCTACCGTAGGATTAGGGTTGATCAATTTTATTTTCACATTGATAGCGATGAATTTTATTGATCGTATCGGCAGAAAAACATTAATGATCATCGGATCCTTCGGATTAATACTTACACTTGGTTTGGTATCTTATTCCTTTTATTCCAAAAGTTTTAATGGCATGCAAGTGCCCGTATTGTTATTTGTTTACATTGCTTTTTTTGCATTTTCGCAGGGCGCAGTGATCTGGGTTTTTATATCAGAAATATTTCCTACTGAAGTAAGAGCAAAAGGACAGACACTGGGCAGCACCACGCACTGGGTAATGGCAGCGGCTATCGCATTTTCTTTTCCTTACCTCGCAGAAAAAGCAGGTGGGGGCGCTACCTTTTTATTTTTTAGTGTGATGATGGTTGTACAATTGATTTTTGTCTGGAAAGTGATGCCTGAAACAAAAGGCCGCTCTCTTGAGCAGCTTGGAGATACTTTAGTGTTGCACTAATATATTTTGGAAATAGCATGGATGAAAAATTAACGGCTGACGCCATTGTTTGCTTTGGAGAAATTCTATGGGATTTTTTACCTGCAGGGCCCGTACCCGGTGGCGCACCTATGAATGTTGCTTATCATTTAAAAAAGCTGGGGCACGAACCAAAATTAATTACAAGGGTGGGGAAGGATAAATGGGGCGAGGAATTGATAAGCATTATGAAAAGAAATAAAATCACCACTGATTTTATTCAGCTTGATGACGAACTACATACTGGAAAAGTAAATGCTAAAGTAGGTGAGGATAACGAGGTGAGTTATGAAATACTGCAGCCCGTTGCATGGGACAATATACAATGGGATAGTGATTTTGAAGATATTATTAGCAGCGCAAAATATTTTGTATTTGGCAGTCTTTCAGCAAGAGATGAAGCCACAAAGAAAACTTTATTTCACTTACTGGAGCTCGCAAAGTATAAAGTGCTTGATATCAATCTGCGTTCACCATTCTTCAACCGGTCTATCATTGAAGATTTATTAAATCATGCAGACCTCTTGAAATTAAATGCATCTGAACTTGCATTAATATCCGGATGGTATACTTCTTTCACAAGTGATGCTGACCGTATAAAAATATTGCAGGAACGTTTTTCTATTCCTTCAATAGTTGTAACGAAAGGTGAGGATGGAGCGGTGTTTCAGTATGAAGGGAAAACATATTCTCATCCTGGTTTTAGCGTAGCGGTTGCAGATACCGTTGGTAGCGGAGATGCTTTTCTGGCAGCAATGATTTTTAAATTATCCCGGGATAGTTCGCCGGGTGATATTTTATCTTTCGCTTGTGCACTTGGTGCCCTGATTGCAAGTTATAACGGCGCCTGCCCTGTTTATAATGTAGAAGATATAAAAGTGTTGATGAAGAAATCTGGTAATGAGATTTCGAATGATTAAAAATTCCCACGCAGAATAAAATACAGGGTAGGGTTAATTTGAAAGTTTATAGATCAATTCGGTTTTTGATCTCACATTCATTTTATTATAAATGTGCTTTAAGTGCTGGTTAACTGTACTTGCAGAAATACTCATTGAATAACCGATTTCTTTTTGTGTTAATCCTCTTTGTAGTAAGAGAATTACTTCTTGTTCTCTTTCCGTAAATAAATGAGCATGGCTATTCTTTAAAAATTTATTGGTGTCGTTTTCGAAAAGTTTTGATAAAGCATTATTTGAAATTGCGACTCTGTTGCCTTTATAACACGTCATTATCTGGTCATATATTTCAGCAAGTTTTTCCGCTTTTAAAAGGTAGCCGCTAACCCCGGAAGAGAATGCTTTTTTTACACTGTACTGATCAGAAACAGAGGTGATCATGATTATACAAACCGATTGTTTATGTTGTTTGATGGTGTTGATTAAATCAAGGCCGCTATCCATTCCAAGATTAATATCTAACAAGACAACATCCGTATGATTTAAAAGAGCAAGCCCGTTATTTAAAAAATGCGAAACAGTGTAATACTGGTAAACTTCGGTACCAAAAGGAAGGAACAGATCTTTCAGGCACTCCGAAAAAAAAGAGTCATCCTCAATTATCATCAATCCTTTTATTCCAGGTTCAAGTTGGGTTACGGAAGGCATATTAAATTGTTATTACATCTGAAGTTCTTCACCCATTCTATGCATGTTTTCTATGCGGGCAGATTGGGGGAGAGTAGGATTTGATTCCTTGCAATGCTACTCTTATTTCAAGAGATTATAAAATACACATGATGTTTTTATCAAATTTTAATTAATAAAACCTGTTGGGAGGGGTAGATAATCTTCATGCAATCCAGAGATTCGGGAAATCCGTAAATAAGGTAAAAAATCGCATCAGCCCGTTTACTGGTTTATATACCTTATTTAAGGGATATAGATTGCCTTATTTAAGGGATGATTTGTAGCAGGATGCTTCGGTACTTTTACAAGCTAAAATACACTGAGAAAAAGTTTCGTTTTCCCCAATTTTTTATTATGACGATGAAGGATCACAAAAGTGTCTGTGAAATACTTTTTATCGAGAACGATAACTCGTTCTATAATGCACTGCGTAAGGAGATCGAAAACGATCTCAGTAAATGCTTTATTTATAATTATACAAAAAATATTCTTTTTGAAACTGCGGTTGATCTTAACCGCTTTCATCTTATCGTTTTTGACCTGGAAGATAAAAGAACAGATCTTGAATTACTCCGGCAATTGCAGGAAAAAAATCCTTCACTTCCATTAATGATCATTTGTTCAGAATTAGATAAAGAAGTGCTGTTATATTCTTTACTCTATGGAAGCAAAGGATGCCTTTTAAAAAATGATCGTATAGAAGATATCAAGGATCATCTTTTATCTTCTTTATTCGGAAGTCACATTTCTGTTTCAGACGGTGTCTTTGAGTATATGATGAATGCATCTCCTTCGAAATATTTCATAAAAAAATATGCGCATCGTTTAACTGATAAAGAATCAAATATTGTTTTCATGCTGCAGTGTGGTTTATCACAAAAAGATATAGCAGGAAAACTTTCTATTGCACAAGGCACGGTAAATCAATACCTGAATAATATTTACAACAAACTAAATGTGAATTCGAAGGGAGAGTTGATGAATAAACTCTTCCAATAAAAAATGAAAACGCAACTGCAAAATATTACTAACACGAAAACATTCAAATCATCATTGTTTAGTCAGTGGGTTTGTGTTTTTTCTTTTTTGCGAAGCGTTATTAATGTGCATGGGACTAAAACAGCATTATCTTATAATAATTTATTATCCGCTAAAAAAACAAATCGATCGCTTTTAAAACGTGCATTGTATGGTGTGATGATTCCTGTTTTTGTTTTAGCAGCGAATTTTTCTAACGCAACAACTTATTTTTTAACGGCAGCGGGAGCCGCAAATGCACAAACTGTAGCTAGTTGGAATACTATTGCAGCGGGAGGCGGTACAGCGGCGCCTAACTTTACTACTGCTGGTGATATTTTTAATATCCCCGCGAATATTACTGGAACTGTCGCAGCCAACTGGACATTTGGTAACGCTTCGACTGCATCAAGTATAACCTTAACGGTGGATGGAACATTACAATTCACCAGCGGATTTAGTTTGACATTAACTCAAACTGGGGCTGGGGTTAATACAATGAACATTAATGGCACCATTATTTTTTTAAGTACTGCGACTAATGGTATTCAGTTGAAAGGCGCTGGCACCGCCTCTGGAAATGTTGTAAACTTAAATTCAGGTGCTATTTTAAAAACATCGAATCTGGCGGGGATATCTGGTACAACAACTGGCTCCATAAGTACCAGTCTGCTTACTCTTAGTTTAAGTACATCAGCGAATTATGAATTTACATATAATGCTGCTTCAACTGCGCAGCCAACCACCGGTCTGCCAGCGACAGTAAACAATCTTACAATTTCCGGATCAACTTCTCCAAAAACAATTAATGGAAGTATTACCATCAATGGTACGCTGACTACAAATACGAGTTGCACTCTTGATTTTGGAACCAACACATTAGCGCTTGGAGTAAATGCAGTCATTACGAATGGTGGCACGATTAAAACATCAGTACCCACAGCGACAAGTGCCACACCAATACCCAGTGGAAAAACCTGGGGCGGAACAATTCAATACGCTGCTGCCGCCGGGGCTCAAACTATTGTATCAGGAACTTACAACAATTTAACGCTAAGCAATACCAGTTTAACTAATACTGCCGGAGGTAATCTAACAGTAGATGGAACCTTAGTGACTACGAGTGGCGGTACACTCGATATGGGAACAGCTAATATATTAGGAGGTACTTTAGGAACCATAACAAATGCTGGCACGATTAAAACATCAGTACCCACAGCGACAAGCGCGACACCAATTGCCATTGGAAAAACCTGGGGAGGAACAGTTCAATACGCTGCCACTACAGGGGCTCAAACTATTGTTTCAGGAACTTACACCAGTTTAACCCTCAGTAATACCAGTGGAACTAATACTGCCGGAGGTAATTTAACAGCTACGACTTTAACAACAACAGCCGGCGGTACACTGGATATGGGTACTTCTACACTTAGTGTATCAGGAACGCCAAGTCATGCAGGAACATTACAAACACAAAATACTTCATCCACACCTCTTACAACCGGTAAGACCTGGGGAGGAACAGTAGAGTATAATGCTGCTACCGGTGGACAAACGGTGATGGCTGGCACGTATAGTACGCTCACTTTAAGTAATACGAGCGGCACCCAAACAGCATCGGGAGCTGTTGCGGCAACAACACTTAACACAAGTGCGGGTGGCACTTTTGATATGGTAACGTCTGCTCTTAGCGGGTTAACTACCGTCACTAATTCAGGAACGATCAAAACGCAAAATATTACCGCCACTCCTATAACCACAGGCTTAACCTGGGGAGGTACTGTACAATATGATGCTACTACAGGTGCACAGACTGTAATGGCAGGCACATATAATAATTTGAATTCAGGTGGCACCAGTGGTACTAATACGATTAGTGGGAATATCACGGTTAGCGGAACATTAACAATTGCATCAGGAAGCAGTTTTAGTTTTGGAGCCACTTTACGAACCTTTACATTATCAGGAACAGGCGCCAATACCCTGGTTAATAATGGTACCCTTCTTCTAAATGGTGGAACGGGTGCCTTAGCACACGTATTTAAAATAGCAGCCAGCAGCATTGCTACATTTGGAACATTAACACCCGGAACAGGAAGTAAAGTAGAGTATACAGCTACTGCCGGTTCGCAGGTAATTAATGCATCAGTTACTTATAATCATCTTCAGATTGATAATACGAGCGGTACAAATACAGTAAGTGGAGATCTCACAATAAACGGGATATTAACAACTACTGCCGGTGGTACCTTAGATATGGGTACTTCTGCACTTAGCGCAATAGGCACCCCTGCTCATGCAGGGATATTAAAAACACAAAATACTTCATCCACACCTCTTACAACAGGTAAGACCTGGGGAGGAACAGTAGAGTATAATGCTGCTACCGGTGGACAAACGGTGATGGCTGGCACGTATTCTAATCTTACCCTAAGTAATACGAGTAATACCAACACTGCCAGCGGTACTTTAACAGTAAACGGAGTTTTAACAACAACAAGTGGTGGTATACTCGATATGGGCACCACTGCTTTATTAGCAGGCACTTTAACAACCATCACAAATAATGGAACAATAATCACTTCTGTACCAACAGCCACAAGTACAGTAGCAATCGCTACCGGAAAAACCTGGGGAGGAACAGTTCAATATGCAGCTGCCGCAGGGTCACAAACCGTGGTGCCTGGTACCTACAATAACCTTAGTTTAGGGGGCACCAGTGGTACTAATACACTTACTAACGGAGATATAACAGTAGGGGGAGTTTTAAACATCGCTACAGGAACCAGTTTTAATTTTGGAGCAACAGCTACAGTTCACAATGTTATATTAACCGGTACAGGACCAAATACTTTGGTTAATAACGGTACGATGCTTATGAATGGTACCGGTGCAGTTGCACATGTATTAAAAATAGCAGCCAGCAGCATTGCTGCATTTGGAACATTAACTACCGGAACAGGAAGTAAGGTAGAGTATACAGCTACTGCGGGTTCGCAGGTAATTAATGCGTCAGTTACTTATAATCATCTTCAGATTGATAATACGAGCGGTACAAATACAGTAAGTGGAGATCTCACAATAAACGGGATATTAACCACTACTGCCGGTGGTACCTTAGACATGGGTACTTCTACGCTTTCCGTAACAGGTGCACCTGCTCATGCAGGAATATTACAAACACAAAATACTTCATCCACACCTCTTACAACAGGTAAGACATGGGGAGGAACAGTAGAATATAATGCTGCTAGCGGTGGACAAACCATAATGGCTGGTACATATTCTAATCTTACCCTAAGTAATACGAGTAATACCAACACTGCCAGTGGTACTTTAACAGTAAACGGAGTTTTAACAACAACAAGTGGTGGTACACTGGATATGGGAACCACTGCTTTATTAGCAGGCACTTTAACAACCATCACCAATAATGGTACAATAAAAACTTCCGTACCAACTACAACCAGTGCAACTCCAATTGTTGCTTCAAAAACATGGGGAGGAACAATTGAGTATGCCGCATCTGCCGGAGCTCAAACCATAGTTGCGGGCACTTATAATAATTTAAAGCTGAGTAATACGAGCGGTACCGATGCAGCTGGCGGTACCTTAACGGTAAATGGAGTTTTAACTACAACAAGCGGTGGAACACTCGATATGGGCACCACTGCTTTATTAGCAGGTACTTTATCAACCATCACCAATAATGGTACAATAAAAACCTCTGTACCAACAGCCACAAGTACAGTGGCAATCGCTACCGGAAAAACATGGGGAGGAACAGGAACAGTTCAATATGCAGCTGCTACAGGGTCACAAACCGTGGTGCCGGGTACCTACAATAACCTTAGTTTAGGAGGCGCCAGTGGTACTAATACACTTACTAACGGAGATATAACAGTCGGCGGAGTTTTAACCATCGCCACAGGAACCAGTTTTAATTTTGGAGCAACCGCCACAGTTCACAATGTTATATTAACGGGTACGGGTACGAATACCCTGGTTAATAACGGTACGATGCTTATGAATGGTACAGGTGCAGTTGCACATGTATTAAAAATAGCAGCCAGTAGTATTGCGACTTTTGGCACAGTGACTACTGGTACAGGCAGTACAGTAGAATTAAACGGCACCTCAGCACAAACAATACCTGCTTTTACCTTCAATAATCTTACTATAGCAAATAGTAATGGAGTGAGTTTAACCGCTGACATCACTGTCAATGGGACGCTTACTTTTTCTTCAGGCATCGTTACCACCAGCGCAAACAAGGTTATTCTTGCAAGCGCAGCAACAGTTTCAGGGGCTGGGGCCGGAAAATATATTTTTGGAACATTAAGAAGGAATATTCCGGCGACGCTCAATTTTTCTGCAGGTTTCAATATCGGGGATGCCACAAACTTTACACCTGTTACCCTTTTATTCAGCGGAACGCCGGGAGGTACCGGTTCCATTGATATTTCAACAAGCGTCGGTGCGCCTGCGCTCGCTTCTGGCATTAGCCAAATAAAATATGTCAACAGGTTCTGGACCATCACGAATAATAGCGTAGCAGGTTTCACCAGTTATGCTCCCACTTTCACTTTTGTGGCAGGTGATATACAGGGCTCCGCGAGCACAGCCAGCTTCGCCATCAAACGTTTAAGTGGAGGCACGTGGTCTCCTACAACAACAGGCACTTTAACTTCAACTTCTTCCCAGGCTACCGGACTTAGCACCACTTCATTCGGGGATTTTTATATTGGTGAAGCTCCTGTTGCTACCAAATTAGTGGTCACTGGATCTGCATCACAGACGGCAGGTACTACACAGAATCTTACCATCACTGCCCAGGACGCCAACGGTAATACAATTACTTCCTATACAGGAGACAAATCGCTTACTTTCAGTGGCGCCAATTCTTCTTCAAGTCCTGTAACAACACCTAAGGTAACAGACAAGACAGGTAGCGCAATTGCCTTCGGCACTGCCACTACTATCACTTTCA